>NZ_JASCXF010000002.1:0-189838 GCF_030062225.1 Sphingomonas sp. 2R-10 | reverse complement strand
GCGCGACGAGGATGCGCCGGCGCTGCCGACCGCGGCAGCCGCGCCAGACCCCGTCGTGCTGCGCCCGGTCGCGGCGGCGGCGCAGGCGGGACAGCCGACGCTCGATACCCGCCAGCCGCAATGGATGGAGGGGATGATCGACCGGATCGAGACGCTGCGCGAGTCGGCAGGCACCGGCGGCGAGACGCGCATCCGCCTGTCGCCCGACGCGCTGGGCGATGTCGAGATCGCGATCCGCACGTCCGACGACGGCAAGGTCCATGTCCATTTCAACAGCGAGAACGCCGATGCCGGCCGCCTGCTGGCCGACGCGCAGCCCCGGCTGGTGCAGCTGGCCGAGGCGCGCGGGCTGAAGCTGGGGGGCATGCAGGTCGATGTCGGTACGCAGCAGCAATCGCAGCGGCAGGCGCAGGAGCAGGGCAACGCCCCGCCCCGCGCCCCGCGACCGGCGACGACGACCGCCGGACAGCCATCCACGAACGATAATCAACGAATCGCCTGAGGAACCACGACATGAGCGACAAGGACGCGCCGGACGAAAAGCCGGCCAAGAAGAAGGGCAAGCTGGGCAAGATCGTCGTGATGGCGGTCGGCGTGCTGGTATTGCTGGGCGGCGGCGTCGGCGCCGGACTGTATGCCAGCTCGTCGGGGCTGATCGGCGGCGGCGGCAAGGACGGCGGCCATGAGGAGAAGAAGGACCTGCCCAAGCTGGTCCCCAAGTCCGAGGAAACGAAGGCCAGCTCCGAAGGCGGCGAGGGTGGCGGCGAAGGCGGCGACCATGGCGGCGGCGAGAATGAAGGCGGCGGCGCAGCCAGCACCGGCGAAGGCGGCAAGCCCACGCCCGAGGGCGAAGGCGGCGATCGCTATGCGTCGAGCTATTACGCGATGGAGAAGGAGTTCACCTCCAACCTCGCCGATTCGGTCCACTTCATCCAGGTCGGCATCGCCATTTCGACGTCGTACGACCACAAGGTGCTCGACAATCTGAAGACCCACGAGATCGCGGTGCGATCGGCGATCCTGCTCGCGCTGGGCGAGACGACCGAGGATCAGGTGTTCACCGCCGACGGCAAGAAACAGCTGTCGCTGCGCGTCAAGAAGGCGATCAACGACACACTGGTACAAAAAGAGGGCTTTGGCGGCATCGGTAACGTTTATTTTACCCAATTTGTCGTTCAGTAAACGGGCATGGTTAACAGCCCGTCCACCACTGCGCCCGAGCGCCGCGAACGAGCCCGCCGGACTCCGCCGGCGTCGCACGTGCCCAGCCTGGGCGTGGCGAACCTCAACCCCTTCGGCGACCTCCACGCGCTGGAGCATCTGTCGGCGCGCATGGCGCGGTCGATGCGGCAGGTGTTCGAACCGCTGCTCCGGCGGGGCGTGCGCAGCTGGTCCGAACCGGTAGAGGTCGATCGCTTCGCCGGCTATGTCGCCGCGAGGCGGGCCGACAAGCTGACCGGATGGGTGCCGATGACGCTGTCGACCGGGGGGAGCCCGGCGATCATCGTGTTCGACGGCGCGTTCCTGCTCGAGGTGCTGGACATCTTCTTCGGCGGGTTCGGAGAAGCCCCCTCCCCGCTGCCGGCCGAATTCTCGCCGGCGGCGGAGGCGATGCTGCGCCGGCTGGCCGGTGCGATCGCCGCGCCGCTGGGCGAGGCATGGGGGCCGCTGGCCGGCATCGGCTTCGAACCCGGCAATCCCGAATCGAACCCGGCGATGATGGGCGCGATCGACGGCGAGGACGCGGTGATCGCGACCCGCTTCGGCATCGCGTCGGGCGATGGCGAGCCGACCTTCATCGACATCCTCTATCCGGTCGCCGCGCTGAAACCGCATGCGCCGCAGCTGTCGACCAAGGTGCATGGCAAGAGCGCGCCCGATCCCAAATGGCTGGCGGGCCTGACCCGCGCGGTGATGAGCGTGAAGCTGCCGGTGCGATCGGTGCTGGCCGAACCGGTCGTGTCGCTCGCGCTGCTGCTGGAGCTGAAGGAAGGCGACGTCATACCGATCAGTTTCGGGCCGCAGGTGCCGGTATGGGTCGCCAACCGGCGGCTGGGCACCGGCACGGTCGGCACCGCCAACGGACAGGCCGCGATCAAGCTCAACTCCATCGACCCCGGTTTCGAAGAGGAATTCCAATGAACGAGATGACCGGCGGCTTCCCCGCCGAAGCGTCGCTCGCCGCCAATTTCAAGCTGTTGCAGGATGTCGACGTCCGGCTGACGGTGGAGATCGGGTCGACCCAGCTTACCTTGCGCGAACTGCTGGCCTTGAGCGAATCGAGCGTGATCGAGCTGGACCGCGCCGCCAACGAGCTGCTCGACGTGTTCGTCAACGGCACGCTGATCGGGCGGGGCGAGGTGGTGACGGTCGGCGACCGCTTCGGCGTGCGGATGACCGAACTGGTCAGCCCGGACAAGCGGGTCAGCCGCTGATGATGTGGTCGTACATCCTGAAGCTGGTCATCCTGCTGCCGCTGGTGTGCGGGCTGATGATCGGCTGCCTGTACCTGTGGCGTCGGCTGGAAGCGCGGATGCCGGGGAATCAGGGCGAACGGCTGGTCAAGGTGCGCGAGACGATGATGGTGTCGACCGGCACCAAGCTGGCGGTGCTGGAATTCGACGACCGGCTGCTGCTGGTGTCGGTCAGCCGTAACGGCGTGACGCTGCTGGACCGGGGCGACAAGTGAGGTTCGCGGGGGGGAAGCTCGCACCGGTGCTGGCGCGGATGCGGGTCCGGCCGTCGCCGGTCGCCGCCGCGCGCCGCAGGACGATGGCGACCGTGCCGACACCGGTCGTGACGATACGCCGGCCCTCACGCGCGCTGCCGCACTGGCGGTTCGAGGTCGTGCTGGCGGTGCTGGGCATCGCGCTGATGCTGTTCCTCGCCGTGCCGGCGATGGCACAGGGCGTGCCGGCGGCCCCCGCCCCCGCGCCGGGTGCCGCCGACGCGCTCGACCGGGCGCTGGGGCAGCTGGGCGGCGCGAACGACGCGCCGATGGCGCTGTCGCTCCAGATCCTCATCATCATGGGGCTGCTGTCGGTCCTGCCCGGCATCCTGCTGATGATGACCAGCTTCACCCGGATCATCATCGTGCTGGCGGTGCTGCGTCAGGCGCTGGGGCTGCAACAGACGCCGCCCAACCAGGTGCTGATCGGCCTGTCGCTGTTCCTGTCGCTATTCGTGATGTCGCCCGTCATCGGCCGGATCAACGAGACGGCGATCAAGCCCTATGCCGCCGGGCAGATCAGTTCGACCCAGATGATCGAGAATGCCAGCCGCCCGCTGCACGCCTTCATGCTGAAGCAGACCCGGACCAAGGACGTGACGATGTTCGCGCAGATGGCAAGGACCGGCCCGATCGCGACGCCCGCCGACACCCCGTTCTCGATCCTGCTGCCCGCCTTCGTCACCAGCGAGCTCAAGACCGCGTTCCAGATCGCGTTCCTGATCTTCCTGCCGTTCATCGTCATCGATCTGGTCGTCGCGACGGTCCTCATGTCGCTGGGCATGATGATGCTGTCGCCCACGATCATCTCGCTGCCGTTCAAATTGCTGCTGTTCGTGCTGGTCGATGGCTGGGCCTTGACCATGGGCAGCCTTGCCGCCTCTTTCGTGAGTTAGCGCAGATGGACGCAGGATATTTCATGACCGTCGCGCGCGAGGCGATGTGGGTGCTGGCGCTGGTCGCGGCACCCATTCTGATCCCTGCGCTATTGTCCGGGCTGATCCTCGGCATGATCCAGGCGGCGACGTCGATCAACGAACAGACGCTGTCGTTCGTGCCCAAGCTGGCGGTGGTCGGCATCAGCCTGGCGGTGTTCGGGGGGATGATCCTCGGGCTGCTCAGCGATTTCACGACGAGCATCTTCGAACGGATTCCGGATCTGGTGCGGTGACATTCGCTCGCTCTCCCTGCGTCATTCCGGCGGAGGCCGGGATCCGTGGATCGGGGGACGGTTGCGTGTCGTCGATGGCGCCGGGCACAATGGATTACGGCCTTCGCCGGAATGACGATGTGGCGTTGGCTGGTCGCCTACCCGGCCACAGCCGTACCCCGGCGAAGGCCGGGGTCCAGTTGCGGGCCGGTTTGATGGAGCCGCTGCCGTCTCCCAACTGGGCCCCGGCCTTCGCCGGGGTACGGGTTCCAAGTGTCTCAGGCCATTTCCGTACCCCCGCGCAGGCGGGGGTCCAGTGTTACAGGCGGCGGCGTTCGTGGCTCTGGCCCCCCGCCTGCGCGGGGGTGCGGCTGAGGCCGCGGATAGCGTCGGGACCACCCACCCCATGCTAGGCCTCGGCCTTGCCGTCGAGCCGCAGCTCTGGGCGCTGCTGTTCACCATGGTCCGCATCGGCGCGGCGTTCATCGTCGCACCGGTGTTCGGCGCGGTGGCGATGCCGGTGCAGGTGCGGGTGCTGCTGTCCGCCGCGATCTCGGTGCTGGTGCTCAAGGCGCAGCCGTTCGCGATCCCGACCGAAATCTTCTCGCTCACCACCTTCCTCAGCATCGCTGCCGAGGGGCTGGTGGGCCTCGCCATCGGCTTCGTCCTGCAGATCGCGTTCGCCGCGCCGCTGATCGCGGCCGAGGTCATCGGCATCTCGATGGGCATCGGTTTCGCGGCGATGGTCGATCCGCAGAACGGGGCGCAGAGCCCGGCGCTCGGCACCTTCCTGTCGGTGCTGCTGACGCTGCTGTTCCTCTCGCTCGACGGGCATCTGCTGCTGATCGACCTGATCGTGCGCTCCTATGAGCTGCTGCCGCCGGGTGCGGCGTGGCTGACCCCCGCCAAGCTCGAGAATATCGCGATCTTCGGCGGCTATGCCTTCCTGTCGGGACTGCTCCTCGCGCTGCCGGTCGGGTTCCTGCTGCTGTGCCTCAACCTCGTCATGGGGATGCTGTCGCGCTCGGCGCCGGCGCTGAACCTGTTCGCGGTCGGGCTGCCGGCCAGCCTGTTCGTCGGCGTCGTCGCCTTGTTCGTCGCGCTGCCGGCGATGACCGATTACATGCTGGTCATCGTGCAGGAGGCGCTGGACGCCGCCAATACGCTGGTGCTGGGAGGCGTCCGGTGAGCGAGGACAAAACCGAAAGCCCAACCCAGAAGCGCCTCGACAAGGCGCGCGAAGACGGCGACATCCTCAAGTCCAAGGAGCTGGGCGCGGCGCTGGTGATCCTTGCCGGGTGCGCGTGGCTGGCGCTGCTCGGGCCCTCGCTTGTGGGGGCGTGCAAGGCGATCATGACCGCCAGCTTCACCTTCGGTCGCGCCGACGTCGAGGATTTCCAGCCATGGCGCCCGCTGATCGAGGCGGGGTGGAAGCTGCTGCCGTCGCTGGGCGGCATCCTCGCGCTCGCGGTATCGGCCGGGATCCTCGCGCAGGCGGGGCTGACCGGCATCCGCTTCAACGGCGGCGCGCTGGCGCCCAAGGGGTCGCGCATCAACCCGGCCTCGGGGATGAAGCGCATCTTCGGCACGCAGGGCTGGACCGAACTGGGCAAGTCGCTGCTCAAGGTCATCCTCCTCGGCGCGATCGGCTATGTCATGCTCAAGAAGGCCGCAGTCAGCTCGGTGGGCCTCGTGTCGTCGAACGTGGACCAGGCGGTCGGCGATCTGGGCGGCACGTTCCTGACCTTGCTGTTCGTGATGGCGGGCGGGCTGGTGCTGATCGCGGGCCTCGACGTGCCGCTGGCGATCTTCCAGCGGATGCAGCGGCTGCAGATGAGCAAGCAGGAAGTGCGCGACGAGCACAAGGAAAGCGACGGCGATCCGCATGTGAAGGCGCAAATCCGCCAGCGTCGCCACGAAATCCTGAAGGGCGGGTTCCGGCAGGCGGTGGGCGAGGCGCAGGTCGTGCTGACCAACCCGACCCATTTCGCGGTCGCGCTGCGCTACGACCATGGCCGCGATCAGGTGCCGGTGGTGGTGGCCAAGGGCCGCGGCGCCACCGCACTCGCCATCCGCGAACTGGCGGCGGAAGCGAAGATACCGATGCTTGAATATCCGCAGCTCGCCCGCGCCGTCTATTACACCAGTCGGCAGGGGCAGGAGATCCGCGACGACCTGTACCTCGCCATCGCCACCGTCCTGGCGTTCGTCATGGGGGTCAACCGGCAGGCGGGCGGCATCCAGCCGCCGGTGACGGTGCCGAGGGAAGCGCGCTTCGACGAGAACGGCAATCTTTCGGTGAAAACTTCCTAAAGATTCGGCCCCGCGTGCCGTTGGATGGGGGAGACGGACCGGGGATGACCAATGGCGATCACGACGACCAGTGCGACGGCCACCGCCACCACGGCCAAGACCACCACCACGACCAAGGCGACCACCCCCAACCTCGCCAACGCGCTGGGTGCCGGATCGGGCGTCGATACCGCCGCGCTGGTCAAGAACCTGGTCGAGGCGCAGTTCGCCAACAAGAATGCGCAGCTGACCAAACGGTCCGAGACGCTGACCGCGCAGATCTCTTCGGTCGCCGCATTGAAGTCGGGCATCACCGGCTTCGCCACCGCGCTCACCACGCTGGCCGAAACCGGCGGGCTGTCGACGCAACTGAGCAGCAGCGGCCCGGCGGTCAAGGTGTCGGTCGCCGCCGGATCGAAGGTCGCCAGCCTCAACGCCAGCGTGACCGTCGCCCGGCTGGCCACGTCGCAGGTCGCGGTCACCAAGGACACGTTCAGCACCACCGGTTCGGTCGGCACCGGCACGCTCCAGCTGAAACTGGGCAGCGTCGGATCGGACGGCACGTTCAACGCCAACGGCACGACCATCCCGCCGATCACGATCACCGCCGGCGATGCGACCTCGCTGCAGAAGGTCGCCGACAAGATCACCGCCGCCAAGGCCGGCGTCACCGCCAGCGTCGTGACCGACGCCAACGGCCAGCGGCTCGTGCTGCGCAGCACCGACGGCGCGAACCAGGCATTCACCCTGACCGCGACGCCCGATGCCGGCAGCGCGACGCCGGGGCTGGAGCGGCTGAACGTCGATTTCGACGCCGGCAATGGCGGGGCCGAGGTCGTGACCCGCGCGGGCAACGCCGTGTTCAGCATCGACGGCGTACCGATGGTCAGCGCGTCGAACACCGTGACCGGCGCGCCGGGCGTCAAGCTGGAGCTGAAGGCGGTGACGACCGACACCGGCCCGGTGACGCTCAGTTCGTCCAAGCCGACCGAGGCGCTGACCGAGGCGGTCAACAACGTCGTCGCCGCCTATAACGAGATGCTGGCGTCGGTGAACAAGGCGACCGACCCGATCACCGGCGACCTGCGCGCTGATCCGGCGGCCACGGCGATGAAGCGGGCGTTGCAGCGCCTGACGATCGCCGACCTGACCGGTGCCACCGACGGCAGTCCCAGAACGCTGTCGTCGATCGGGGTCGCGACCAACAACGACGGGACGCTGCGCGTCGACAAGGACATGCTGACCCGCGCGCTGGCGAACAATCCCGATGCGGTCGAGGCGATGTTCGCCGCCGCCACCGGCACCGACGGCACGACCGGCACCAGCCTGCCCGCCGCGCTCAACCGGATCGCCACGACCGCCAAGAGCGCGACGCTGGGGCTGGGCGCCAGCGACAAGCGCTATGCCGAGGCGCAGACCACCCTTGCCAAGGAACAGGCCAAGGTCGCCGAGCAGACCGAGACGACCTCGACCCGGATGACGCAGCAGTTCGCGGCGTCCGAGGCGCGCGTGGCCGCGTACAAGGCACAGCAGACGTTCATGGAAAACCAGATCAAGATGTGGACGAGAAGCGAATAATGGCCCGCTATGCCACCGCCCTCGCCGGCGATCCCGCCCAGACCTATCGCTCGGTCGACCTGGCCGCGCGCACCGGCGGCGCCGATCCGCACGCGCTGGTCGCGCTGCTGTACGAGGAAGCGATCCGCGCGCTGCGCTCCGCCGCATGGGCGACGACGAACCGCCAGTATGCGATGAAGGGCGAACGCGTGACCCGCGCGACCGCGATCCTCTTCGCGCTGGAGGCGGGACTCGATTACGACAAGGGCGGCGACCTGTCGCAGACGCTGTCGCGGCTCTACACGGGCCTGCGCGACCAGATCGTCAACGCCAGCATCGGGCAGGACGCGCAGCCGTTCCTGAACGCCGCGGCGTCGCTGACCGACATCGCCGAGGCGTGGGAAGCGGTGCGGCCGCGATAGGGGGTTACCCCTTCCTTCTATTCTCGCCACGAACCGTCACCCCAGCGCAGGCTGGGGTCTCCCTCGGCTGACGGGCGGCAATTTCCACGGGGAGACCCCAGCCTTCGCTAGGGTGACGCGGGTGGGGGGTATGGAAGAGCGCGTAGTGCCCACTCTCTCAACGGGTGGCATCGCGCCCCGCGATCCGCTAGCGCTCTCGGCCATGAAGCAACCGCATATCGTCGCGCTGGGGGGCACGCTGCGCCCGACGTCCGGCACCGCCGCCGCGCTGGAACGGGCGCTGGCCCATGCCGGGGCGCTGGGCGCGCGGACCACGCTGCTGACCGGGTCGGCGATCGATTTCCCGAACTACGAACCCGAAGCGGCGCAGGGCAATGCCCGCATCCAGTCGTTCCTGCGGGTCCTGCGCGACGCCGACGGGGTCATCATCGGATCGCCGGGCTATCACGGCACGCTGTCGGGGCTGGTCAAGAACGCGCTCGACCATGTCGAGATGCTGCGCCGCGACGACCGCGTCTATTTCGACGGCATGCCGGTCGGCATCGTGGCGACGGCGGCCGGGTGGCAGGCAGCGGTCGCGACGCTGGGCACGCTGCGCACCGTCGCCCACGCCCTGCGCGGCTGGCCGACGCCGGTCGGGGTCGCGATCAACACCGTCGAGGACGGCGCGATCGACAAGGCCGACGGCCAGCTGCGGCTGATGGCCGAGCAGATGATCGGCTTCGTCGCGCGGTAGGAAGCGGCCAAAGGTCACGAAAGTCACACTCGCCACGCCTTGCGCGCACCGTTGCGGATGGACGGTGGAATCGACGGTTTGAAAGAGCCGATCGGAGGGTGGCAGGGTTCGGGGTTGTAGGAAAGCGGTCCTTCCTCGTCACCCCGGACCTGTTCGAGACCTCTGCAAAAGCCCTCGATTCCTCGTCTTCTCCCGTACCCCCGCGCAGGCGGGGGTCCAGGGTCACGAACGCAAACCGTTGTTTTGCTTGAATCTTGGACCCCCGCCTGCGCGGGGGTACGGTGCACTTCATGGATAGGTTCGAGACTTTCGCAGAGGTCTCGAACAGGTCCGGGGTGACGACAGGGGTACTGGCTGGGCCAGCCTACCGCCCGATCCAGTGCTTGCGCGCGAACCATGCCACGATCCCCGCGCTCATCGCCACGCACAGTGCCACCACGCCGGCAAAGGCCCAGGGTTCCTCGGCGAACGGTATCCCCTTCACGTTCATGCCGAGCAGGCCGGTGACGAAGGTCAGCGGCAGGAACACCATCGCGACGATCGCGATCTGGAGCGAGCGCTGGTCGAGCTGTTCGGCGCGCAGGTCGGTCAGGGTTTCGTGGACCAGCGCGGCGCGCTCGCGGATCGAATCGACCTCCTCCGCCATCCGCGCGGCACGGTCGGCGGCGGCGGCGAGGTGGAGGCGGTCGTCCTGTTGCAGCCAGTCGCCGGGAAGCTGCCCCAGCTTCTCCAGCGCCGAACGCTGCGGCACGAGGAAGCGGCGATAGCCGATCGCGCGGACGCGGGTGTGGGTGACGGCCCGGCGCTGTTCGAAGATGCGCGCCGGGTCGAGCGCCTCCTCGCATTCGTCGAGCGTGTCGCCGAGGTCGGCGATCAGCGGGTCGAGCTGTTCGGTGATCGCGCTGGCGAAGGCGACGATCAGGTCGCCGGGATCGGCCACCTCCCCCGCCTCGACCCGGTCGACGACGATGTGGAACGCGGTCAGCTTGCGCCGGGTCACCGAATGGACCCGCCCGGCGCTGGCATAGAGGCGGACCGAAGCCAGCGGATCGGCGCTGCTGAGCACATCATCGGACAGGCCGCGCAGGTTGACGAACGCCCCCTTGCCGATGGCGTCGCAGCGCGGGCGCGTCTCGACCGCGGTCAGCGGATCGATGACATAGTCGGGCAGACGGGCATGATCGCGCAGCCACGCCGCGACCTCGCCCCCCTCGCCGTGCAGGTGGATCCAGACGAAGCCGCCGGTCGCGTCGACCGCCGCCAGCGGATCGACCTGCCGGGTCCGGTTGCCCTCGATCTGCCATGCGCGGCAGGTCATGCGAGGTCGATCGTCAGGCCGGGCGGCGGCGCGGCGGGCAACGGTCCCATGATCCGCACCGCATCGGCCCGCGCGCGGTCGAGGATCGCGGCCGGCACGTCCGGGGCATGGTGGATGCGGTCGGCCTGTCCCAGCCAGCGCGCCTCGCGCAGGGTCAGGTCGTCGGGATCGGCCGAGCGCAGGCGGATCGACTCCACCCGGCCCGCGACCGGCGCGACATCGGCCAGCCAGCGCGCGACCGCGTCCTCGCCGTGCGGCACCATCGGGTCGAGCGGGCCGCCCGCCGCGATCGCGGCGCCGATCGCGCGGCGACGGTCGCCGCCATCGGGGAAGCGGCCGCGCAGCGCAGCGCGGGCGGCACCCAGCCCTTCGGCCAGTCGCCCGACGCCGGCCGGCAGCATCGCCTCCAGCCGCTGGCGGATCGCCGCCGCGAGGCCCGCCGACACCCCGCCGGTCGAGATCGCGATCAGCACCGGCGAGCGGTCGACGATCGCCGGCAGGGTGAAGTCGCAATCGGCGGGCCGGTCGACCGCGTTGACCAGCACTCCGCGCGCCCTGAGCGCATCGATCGCGGCGCGCGCTTGCGTCTCGTCCTCGACCGCGACCACCGCGATCGGGGCGTCGGCCGCATCGCCGACGACCTGCAACCCGCTGCGTTCGAGCAGGCGGCGCTTGGCGTCGGCCGCCTCCCCCTCCCCGACCAGGATCACGCGCCGCCCGGCGGTGCGCAGCAGGATCGGCAGGCCGTTCACAGCCAGGGCGGCAGGCGGTCGGCGTTGGCCAGCGCCTCGATCGGCGGGCGTTCGCGTACCACCCCGAACCGGTCGCCCGACACCAGCACCTCGGGCACCAGCGCGCGCGAATTGTAGGTCGAGGCCATGGTCGCACCGTACGCGCCGGCGGTCATGAACGCGACCAGATCGTCGGCGGCGACGACGTCGGTCTCCCGCCCCAGCGCAAAGGTATCGCCGGTCTCGCACACCGGGCCGACGATGTTGGTCACGGCGCGTTCGCCGGTCGGGGTCACCGCGCGGATATCGTGATAGGCGTCGTAGAGGCTGGGGCGCAGCAGGTCGTTCATCGCCGCATCGACGACGACGAACGGCGCGACCGCGCCCTGCTTCACCCGGATGACCCGCGACACCAGCACCCCGGCATTGGCGACGATCAGCCGCCCGGGTTCGAACATCAGCCGCGCGTCCCAGCCGGCGGTCGCCCGCGCGACCATCGCGCCATAGGCGGCGGGCGACGGCGGCAGCGGTTTCGCCGGGTCGTAGGGGACGCCAAGACCGCCGCCGAGATCGGCATGGGTGATGTCATGCCCCGCCGCGCGCAGATCGGCGATCAGCGCGCCGACCCGTCCGAACGCGGCCTCCAGGGGCGCCAGGTCGGTCAGCTGGCTGCCGATGTGCACCGCGACGCCGCGCACCCTGATCCCCGGCAGCGACGCGGCATGGGCGTAGGCGGCGGGGGCGGCGTGATAGTCGATGCCGAACTTGTTCTCCTTGCCCCCGGTCGAGATCTTCGCATGGGTGCCGGCGACCACGTCGGGGTTCACCCGGATCGCGATCTGCGCGACCTTGCCGAGCCGGGCGGCAACGGCCGAGAGCATGTCGAGTTCGGGTTCGGATTCGATGTTGAACTGGCCGATGCCGGCGGCCAGCCCCTGCGCCATTTCCTCGGCCGTCTTGCCGACGCCGGAAAACACGATCTTGTCCGGGTCCATGCCGGCGTCGAGCGCGCGGTACAGCTCGCCCCCTGAGACCACGTCGGCCCCCATGCCGGCGCGCGCCAGCGTCGCCAGCACCGCCTTGTTCGGATTGGCCTTTACCGCGAAGGCGACCAGCGGCTCGCCCTTGCCCAGCCCGGCCACCGCGTCGCGGAACACGCGGACGTGCCGTTCGAGGGTGGCGGTCGAATAGACATAGACCGGCGTGCCCACCGCGTCGGCGATGGCGGGGAGGCCGACATCCTCGGCATGGAGCGTACCGTCGCGAAGGGTGAAACTGTCCATGGGAGAGCCTTGGTCCGGATGTAGATACCTGCCGTTCGTCCTGAGTAGCCATCGAGCCTGTCGAAAGGGCGTATCGAAGGACCGTGGGTCGCGGCTGCTTCGATACGGGTCTCTGACTGCGCTCAGCCCCTGCTCAGCACGAACGGTTCAGGTGCATGGATTAACGTCAGCGCGGCGGTAGGGCGAACGGGTCGTCGCCGCGCGGCTTCGATTCGGTCAGCAGTTCGTCGCTGCGCGACGGGCGCTGCTGGGTCGTCGGGTCGAGCAGTTCGGCGGGGGTCGGCGTCGCGGTGGCACCATATGGTGCCGGCGGCAGCGATGCGTTCTCCTGCGGGCGCAGGTCGCGGCGCTGGCCGCAGCCGGCGAGCGCCAGTGCGACCGCGACGAGGGCGAGCGCGCGCGTCATGCCTGCCCCCGCGCGGCGGCGATGGCTTCGCGCACCCGTTCGGGCGCGGTGCCGCCAAAGCTCTTGCGGCTGGCGACCGAGGCGTCGACGCTCAGCACGTCGAAGATGCCGGCATGGATGCGGTCGTCGATGCCGGTCAGGTCGTCGAGCGTCAGGCCGTCGAGCCGGCAGCCCCGTTCCTCCGCCAGCTTGACCGCGCGGCCGGTGATGTGGTGCGCCTCGCGGAACGGCACGCCCGCTTCGCGCACCAGCCAGTCGGCGAGGTCGGTGGCGGTCGAATAGCCGGTCTCCGCCGCCGCGCGCATCCTCTCGGGGCGGAAGGTCGCGCTTTCGATCATGCCGGTCATCGCCGCGATCGACAGCGCGAGCAGGTCGGTCGCCTCGAACACCGGCGGCTTGTCGTCCTGCATGTCCTTCGAATAGGCGAGCGGCAGGCCCTTCATCGTCACCATCAGCGACGTCATGCAGCCCATGATCCGCCCGCTGTGCCCGCGCACCAGCTCGGCGGCGTCGGGATTGCGCTTCTGCGGCATGATCGAACTGCCGGTCGACCATTGGTCGGACAGCGACACGAACCCGAACATCTGCGACGCCCAGATCACGAATTCCTCGGCGAGGCGCGACAGGTGCAGCGAACATTGCACGGCGGCGGTCAGATATTCGATCGCGAAGTCGCGGTCGCTGACCGAATCGAGCGAATTGACCGTCGGCCCGGCGAACCCCAGCGCGGCGGCGGTGGCGTGACGATCGAGCGGGAAGCCGGTGCCGGCCAGCGCCGCCGATCCCAGCGGGTTGTAGTTCAGCCGCGCGCGGGCGTCGGCGAAGCGGCCGCGATCGCGCGCGACCATGGTGTGGTACGCCATCAGGTGATGGCCCAGCGTCACCGGCTGCGCGACCTGCAAATGGGTGAAGCCCGGCATGACGGTCGCGGCATGTTCCCCGGCACGCACCAGCAGCGCCGCCTGCAACTGCCCCAGCGCCGCATCGACCGCGTCGATCGCGTCGCGGGTCCACAGCCGGAAATCGGTCGCGACCTGATCGTTGCGCGAGCGCGCGGTGTGCAGCCGCCCGGCGACCGGCCCGACCTTCTCGGCCAGCCGCGCCTCGGTCAGCATATGGATGTCCTCGAGGCTCAGGTCGTCGGGGACGCCATGTTCGGCATAGTCCGCCGCGACCGCGTCCAGCCCGTCGAGGATCGTGGCGACATCGGCCGGATCGACGATCCCCTGCGCGCCCAGCATCGTTGCGTGCGCCTTGGACCCGGCGATATCCTGTCGCCACATTCGCTTGTCGAAGGGGATCGAGGCGTTTATCTCACGCATCACCGCCGACGGGCCTTCGGCGAAGCGCCCGCCCCACATGCTGTTGGAGCTTTCCATGCGCCCGGTAATCGCGCTTCTCCTTGGACTGAGCCTGTTCGTCGGCGCTTGCGATAAGCGAGCCGCCGCGCCGGAGCAAGCGGCGGCTGAAGGGGACGGCACCGTTCCCGATGGCACCGTTCCCGACATCGCGCCCGCCGCGAACGACACCGCCCCCGAAGCCGCGGCGAAGGTCGATCGCAGCCACAAGGGCGAGGCGATGCCGGCCTACCGGTTTCAGGACGGCGCGGGCAAGCCGGTGACGCTGGCCGATTTCCGGGGCAAGCCGGTGCTGGTGAACCTGTGGGCGACATGGTGCGCGCCGTGCGTGCGCGAGATGCCGACGCTCGACGCGCTGGCCGCGCGCGAAGGCGCGGCGCTGCACCTGCTGACCGTGTCGCAGGACATGGAGCCGGCCAAGGTCCAGCCGTTCCTGACGACGCGCAAACTGACGCACCTGAAGGCATATCGCGACCCGCAACTGCAATTCTCGACCGGCATGGGGGTCAGCCTGCCGACGACGATCCTCTACGACGCCGGTGGCAAGGAAGTGTGGCGGGTGACCGGCGGCATGGACTGGGCCGGGGCGGACGCGGCGAAGCTGATCGGCGAGGCGAAGGCGTAGGCCCTTCCCCTAGAACGTCACCCCGGCGCAGGGTGGAATGACGCTGGTGGCGAGGTGCATGAACGGCGCCCTTCTTCACCGATCCGGCGCGCGGTCGGCAGGCGGCACCCCGGCCCCCTCGCCCGGGGCATCGTCGTCGAAATTCTCGCCCTGCCCGCCGCCGCCGGCGTTCGCGCCACTCCCGTGCACCTCGCCATTGGGCGCGGTGAAGGCGCGGCGGCCGGTTTCGGGCGGGATGTCGCGCCCGTCGTCGGGCGGGGTCGGGCTGGCGGGGCGCGCTTCGGCTGCGGCCTGCTGCGCGGCGCGATCGCGATCGAACGCCTGTCCGGAATAGCCGCCGTGGTGGTCGAACGCGTTGCGCGGGGCGGTGCGTTCGGGATCGACGTCGCGGTGTTCGGGGGTATCGGCCATGGAAACTCTCCTCGACCGTCATAACCCCCTGCGATCAGGCGATGTTCCCTTCCGCACGCGGCCTGGCGCGCGGTTCGAACCGGTTGCGCAGGCGTAGGCCGATGAACAGCATCGTCGGCCAGAACATCGTGTTCACGATATCGAGCAGCGTATCGTCCCAGCGCCACGACCCGTAATGCATCCGGTCGAGCACTTCGTTGCCCAGTTCGGCCAGCGCCACCACCGCCAGCGGGACCGGCGTCGACAGGCGATATCCGGTCAGCACGCGCGTCAGCAGCAGCACAGCCATGCCGGCATGGACGTGCAACAGGCTGTCGGCCATGCCGGTGCCGTCGCCGATCGCCTGGATCAGCCGGGCGTAGAGAGCGGGAATATCCATCGGCGTGCGATGGACCAGCGGTGGCCGCTACTCAAGGGGTTTGGGTGGACACCATGTTCAGCGAGGCATGGGCGTTTCCCGTCGGATTGCCCGCTTCTGCCACCACCCCGGACCTGATCCCGGGATGACGATATCGTCCGGGTTGACCGATATCGTGACCGCCCTGGGACCGATCGACATTCAGGCCGTACCCCCGCGCAGGCGGGGGTCCAGAGTAACGGCAGGACGACATTCGTGGCTCTGGACCCCCGCCTGCGCGGGGGTACGTGAACCAGAAAGGCTCCTGATCCTGCTGGATGGCCCTCCAATTCGCTGAATGTCGATCGGCCCTAGTCCCGGTTCAGCCAGACGGTGACCTCGGGATCGAGGACCGACATGACGAAATAGGCGCCGGCCTGCTTCACCCGCGCCCACCAGCCCGAACGCTCGCGGTGCAGTTCGCGCGTCACCCGCTGCGACTGCGCGATCTCGCCGTCCATATAGGCGCGCAGATGGGCGGCGAACGCGGCGTCCTCCACGCGCAGCATCAGTTCCATGTTCAGGAACATCGAGCGCACGTCGAAATTGGCCGACCCGATATGCACCGCGTCGTCGGTCACGAACAGCTTGGTATGCAGCTTGGTCGGGCGATATTCGTACAGTTCGACGCGGTGGCGCAGCAGGTTGCGATAGGTGAAGCGCGCCGCCAGCAGCGCGATGGCATGGTCGGTCTTGGCCGGCACGACGATGCGCAGCCGCGTACGCTTCGCCGCCTGGTCCAGCCGCCGGGTCATCAGCGGGCCGGGCGCGAAATAGGCGGCGATCATGTCGATGCGATTGCTATGGCGAATCTCGTGCTTGAGCGTCCGTGCCCACGGCGAAAGCCGCTGCGACGGCCCGCCCAGCAGCCAGCGGATCGGCCCGCGCTCCTCGCTCCATTCGCGCAGCAGCCGCGACAATCTGCGCAAGGGCGCGCCGGGCAGCGCGGTCCATGCCTTGAGCGCGTCGAAATACCCTGCCAGCCGCCCGGCCGCCGGCCCGTCGACCAGCAGCCCCAGGTCGCGCCACGCCTGTTCGGCGACGGTGCCGAAATAGGCGTCCTCGATGTTGAAGCCGCCGACGATCACGCGTGCCTCGTCGGCCAGTGCCAGCTTCTGGTGGTTGCGGAGCAGATAGCGCCGCCCGATCCGCGGCACGAACACGCACACCTCGCCGCCCGCCTCGCGCAGCGGGCCGAAGAAGCCGCGGCTGGCCGCCGCCTCCGCGCCCAGCCCGTCGACGATCAGCGATACGCGTATCCCGCGCCTGGCCGCCGCGATCAGCGCGTCGCGCACCTGCGTCCCCGCGCGATCCTCCTCCCAGATGTAGAACAGGAACCGCAGCGACCGCCGCGCGCCCGCGATCAGGGCGAGCAACGCGTCGAGCCGCGCCGGCCCTTCGGTCAGCAGCGTCAACTGGTTGCCGGCGACGGCGAAGGTCGGTTGCGGGTGGTCGGCCATGCCGTCTCCTTGTTGCCTGAGCGTAACGGCCGCGGGTAGCCCAAGTTTCATTGACTTTGCGCGCATCCCCCGGTAGGCACCCGGCTTTCCGATACCCTCCGTTTTTGCAAGGAAGGCGTTTCATGGCGCGCGTCACCGTCGAGGATTGCGTCGACAAGATCCCCAACCGTTTCGACCTGGTGTTGATGGCCGCCCAGCGCGCCCGCCAGATTTCGGGCGGTGCCGAACTGACCCTCGATCGCGACCGCGACAAGAATCCGGTCGTGGCGCTGCGCGAAATCGCCGAGGAGAACATCACGCCCGAGCATCTGCGCGAGGCGGTGATCGGTTCGATGCAGAAGGTGCAGATCGACGACGAGGAAGCACCGGACGAACTGGGTTCGCTGGCCGCATCGGCAGAGGCGCTGCGCCTCACCGCCGCCGCGCCGCCGCGCAACCAGAATGTCGGCGGCGACTACGACGGCTGACGCCGGCCGATTATTTCGACTCGAAACGGGGCGGTCCTGCGGGGCCGCCCTTTTTCTTTGGGGCGGGTATGGCAACTACAGGCAAGCCGTTCGTCCCGAGTAGCCCTTGAGCTTGTCGAAATGGCGTATCGAAGGACCGTTTCGGGCAGGTGCTTCGATACGGGTCTTCGACTTCGCTCAGCCCCTGCTCAGCACGGACGGATGGGATTGCAGCTCAACTGTTCACCCCCACCGCGCCCCCGGCCGGCGGCCCAGCGCGTCGAGCGCATCGGCATTGGCCCGCCCCCAGTCGTACAGCATCGTCACCGGCGCGACGAACCGGCACCCCAGCGGCGTCAGGCGATATTCGACCGCGGGCGGCATCGCCGCCAGCACGTGGCGCTCGATCAGGCCGATCTCCTCCATCTCGCGCAGCGTCTGCGTCAGCATCTTCTTGGAAATGCCCGGCAGGCTGCGCAGCAGCACGCCGGTCCGCGCCTGCCCGCCGTGACGCGCGTGGAGCGTGTGCAGCACCATGCTGGTCCATTTGGTCGCGAACAGCGACAGCACGCGGCGCGGCGCGCAATCCTCGCGCCAGTCGGCTTCGTCGGTTCCGGGGTGCATGGGTACTCTCTGGTGCCTGGGGGCCTGTCCGGTGCCGTCTTCAACCCCGGTCGTCCCGTTCCTAACTGCCCGGTCCTGCAAAGAAAAGGAACGGACGATGGCACGAACGGCATTGGTGGTGGGGGCGAGCGGGATCGTCGGCGGGGCGACCGCCGCGCTCCTCGGGCAACGGGGATGGACCGTCCACGGGCTCGCCCGTCGCCCGGTCGCGCAGGACGGCGTGCGGCCGCTCGCCGCCGACCTGACCGATGCCGCCGGGACGCGCGCGGCGCTGGCCGGTCTGCGTCCCAATGCGGTGTTCGTCACCACCTGGGCACGGCAGGACAGCGAGGCGGAGAATATCCGCGTCAACGGCGCGATGGTGCGCAACCTGCTGGACGCGCTGCCCCGCCCCGACGCCCCGCGCCATGTCGCGCTGGTCACCGGCCTCAAACATTATCTCGGGCCGTTCGAGGCCTATGGACAGGGCATGCTGCCGCAGACGCCGTTCCGCGAGGAACAGGGGCGGCTGGACGTCGCCAATTTCTATTATGCGCAGGAGGACGAACTGTTCGCCGCCGCGAAGCGCGACGGATTCAGCTGGAGCGTTCACCGCCCGCATACCGTGATCGGCAAGGCGGTCGGCAATGCGATGAACATGGGCACGACGCTGGCGGTCCATGCGACGCTGTGCCGCGCGGCGGGGCGCCCGTTCGTCTTCCCCGGATCGGCGGCACAGTGGCACGGGCTGACCGACATGACCGATGCCGGGCAGCTCGCCGCGCATCTGCTATGGGCGGCCGAGACCGACGCCGCGCACGATCAGGCGTTCAACATCGTCAACGGCGACGTCTTTCGCTGGCAATGGATGTGGCAGCGGATCGCCGACTGGTTCGGGGTGGAAGCCGTGCCGTTCGACGGCACCGTCCGGCCGCTGGCGGAGCAGATGGCGGACGATGCGCCGCGCTGGGCCGCGATCGCCGCCGAACACGGGCTGGTCGAACCCGACCTGCACCGGCTGGCGTCGCCATGGCACACCGATGCCGATCTCGGCCGCCCGATCGAGGTCGTGGCCGACATGTCGAAAAGCCGGCGGCTGGGCTTCACCGGCTATCGCGCGACCGACGACAGTTTCGTCGAGCTGTTCGAACGGCTGCGCGCCGACCGCATCATTCCGTGACGTCGTCCGGGGCCGGCGCGCCCGGCCCCGGTCCCGCATCGCGCCGCCCCTTGAAGTTCGTCGCGATGACGTACCATTCGGACGAATCCTTGCGGCTCGCCGGGGGCTTGGCGTGCTTCACCGCGTGGAAATTGCGCTTCAGCTCGGCGACCAGTTCGTTGTCGGCACCGCCCGCCAGCACCTTCGCCACGAAGTCGCCGCCCGGCCGCAGGATCTCGCACGCGAACATCACCGCCGCCTCGACCAGCGCCATGGTGCGCAGGTGGTCGGTCTGCGGATGGCCGACGGTGTTCGCCGCCATGTCCGACAGGACGAGGTCGGCCTCGCCGCCCAGTTCCTCGCGCAGCTTGTCGGGCGCATGGTCGGCAAGGAAATCCATCTGCAGGATTGTCACCCCGTCGATCGGGTCGACCGGTAACAAATCGATGCCGACGACGGTGCATTCGGGCCGCACCTTGCGCACGACCTGCGTCCAGCCGCCGGGCGCGATGCCGAGGTCGACGACGCGCTTGACCCCGCGCAGCAGCTTGAAGCGTTCGTCCAGCTCGATCAGCTTGTACGCCGCGCGGCTGCGATAGCCTTCGGCGCGCGCCTTCTTGACGTACGGGTCGTTGAGCTGGCGTTCGAGCCAGCGCGTCGACTGGGCCGAGCGGGCACGGGCGGTGCGTACGCGTTGTCGTCCGGGGGGGCTGCCGCGGGTCATCGGGTTCCTGCCATCAATCGGCGCAGGATTCCTTCGCGAATCCCACGATCGGCGACCCCTAGCCGCTCGGCGGGCCAGAGCGCCAGAATCGTTTCGAGGATCGCACAGCCCGCGACCACCAGATCGGCGCGCTCGCTGCCGATGCACGGCACGGTGCCGCGTTCGGCCAGGCTCATGCCCGCCAGCCGCTGGCTGACCGCCAGCATCGCTTCGGCGGGCACAATCAGGCCATCGATCTGCGACCGGTCGTACGACGCGAGGCCGACATGGACGCTGGCCAGCGTCGTCACCGTGCCGCTGGTGCCGAGCAGCCGGCGCGGTTCGTCGGTCGCGGGCAGGCGTTTCGCGAACGGGGCGAAGCTCTCGGTCACGCAGGCGCGCATCCGGGCATAGGCGCCCGACGCCGTCGGCGCCTCCCTGCCCGCACCCAGGCTCTCGGTCAGCGACACCACGCCCCATGGTGCCGAATGCCAGTCGAGCACGCGCGGCACCGGGCTCGACGCGTCGAGCAGCACCAGTTCGGTCGAGCCCCCGCCGATGTCGAACACCAGCGCCGGGCCGGTCCCGGGTTCGAGCAGCGCATGGCAGCCGAGCACGGCCAGCCGCGCCTCCTCCTCGGCGGTGATGATGTCGAGGTGGATGCCGGTTTCCGCCAGCACGCGTTCGACGAAGGCGGGGCCGTTGCTGGCGCGGCGGCACGCCTCGGTCGCGACCGACCGCGCGAGCGTCACGTCGCGGCGCTTGAGCTTTTCGGCGCAGATCTTCAGCGCGGCGACGGTGCGGTCCATCGCCGCGTCGGACAGGCGGCCCGTCGCCGCCAGCCCCTCGCCCAGCCGGACGATGCGCGAGAACGCATCGACCACCGCGAAGCCATCGCCCTGCGGCCGGGCGATCAGCAGCCGGCAGTTGTTGGTGCCCAGATCGAGCGCGGCATAATGGCGCGCGCCCGGCCAGCGCGGCCGCGCGGGCGAAGAGGATGCCTTGCGGGAAGCGCCAGGCGCACCCCGGTGCGGCAACCGGGCGGAAAGATCCCCCATGCCGTCACTCACTTATGTTCTATCCGTCACGGCCGGACGCCGCTCGGTGCCTGGCATCCAGCCTAGCGAAACCGGCCGTCCCCCACAAGGCGTTGCGACGAATCGAGCGATTCGGCGTTGACACGATCGGCAGGCCAGCCTATCGGACCGCCCTCGCTGCGACGCTGCCCTGTCGTCTAAAGGTAAGACTACGGACTCTGACTCCGTTAATTGAGGTTCGAATCCTCACGGGGCATCCAGCGAACAACCGCCCCTATCCCGCGTCGCCGTGCCAGTCGATCCAGTGGCCATAGGCATGGCAGGTCGCCAGGTGGCGGCGCGTGCCGTCGGGATAGGTGGTGAGCGTCAGGTGCACCGCGTCGCGCGCTTCGGTCCATTCGAAACCGATGCGGGCCAGCGGATAGCGGGCCGCCGCCAGCGCCGCGGCGACCGTCGCATGGGTGGCGGGGCTGCAATATTGCAGGACCATGGCGTGGACGACGACGCGGCAGATGCCGGGGGCCGGCGGCCGTGCCAGCACGCCGGGCAGCCAGCGCGCGATATCGTCGCAGGCGATCATCGGTGGACGATCGCAGGCGATGGCGAGCGCATGCGCCAGTCGTTCGGCGCGGTCGGGCTGGTCGGCCCAGACATAGGCCATCAGCCGCTCGCGCGCGTCGCTGTCCGCCGCGGCCAGCGGGCGCAGGTCGACGCCCTGCGTCGCGACGACCTCGACAGGTCGCAGCGGCGGCGGGCCGCCGCGCCATTCGGGAGCGATGTGCACCGGAGAGCCGGCACGGCCGACGCGCACCCCGCCCAGGTCGAAGGCATATTCGGCGAGGTTCAGGTTCAGCCCGGCACTGGCGCCCAGCTCGATCAGTTCGACCGGCAGATCGATCCGGGTGCGCAGCGTCATCAGCGCGGCCATGATCGCCGCCGAACGGCCGACCTCGTTGGTCTGCGGCGGTTCGCGCATCCAGTCGGCGATGAAGCCGTCGGCCTCGGCGATCGTCTCGCCGATCACCGTTTCGAAGTCACCGTCCTGCGCGGCGTAGAGCCGGGTCAGCGCCGGCCGGTCGCCGCGCCGGGCAAGCGCGTGCAGCGCGCCGTTGAAGCGCATCGCCAGCGCATCGGCCGCGGCGTCGCCCGGCCAGCACGCGATCAGCCGCGCGGTGCGCGGTGCGCGGTGCAGCTGGCGCTCGCCCGCTTCCAGGATCGCCGCGACGAACGTCGATCCCAGGTCGCGCACGACCCGTGCATGGTCCACCAGCGGCCCGGACATGGATCAGAACGCATCCCATTCGTCGTTCGCGACCTTCAGCGGCGCGGGTTCGGGCGGCGTCACCCAGCGGCGCGGCTGGCGCGCGGCACGCTGCCGGTGCAGCGACGTCACGTTGTCGGTCGCGGGCGGCGCGGCGGCTTCGGCGGCGGCGGCATCGATCGCGAAGGTCGCCACCGACTGGGCCAGCGCCTCGGCCTCCGCAACCAGCTGGCGCGCGGCAGCCGACGTCTGCTCGACCATCGCCGCATTCTGCTGCGTCATCGCGTCCATCTCGGCGATGGCGACGTTGATCTGGCCCAGGCTGGTCGCCTGATGGTCCGACGACCGGGCGATCGAATCGATCGACGTGCCGACGCTCGCCACCCGTTCGATGATCCGGCCCAGCGCCTCGCCGGTCTGCCCGACCAGTTCGACCCCGGACTGGACATGGGTCGACGCGGCCTTGACCTTGTTCTTGACCTCGGTGGCGGCATCGGCCGATCGCTGCGCCAGTGCGCGGACCTCGGACGCGACGACCGCGAAGCCCTTGCCCGCCTCGCCGGCCCGCGCCGCCTCGATCCCGGCATTGAGCGCGAGGAGGTTGGTCTGGAACGCGATACCGTCGATCAGGCTGATGATCTCGGCGATCTCGTTGCTCGCCTGCTCGATGCCGTGCATCGCCGCGATCGCCTGTCGCACGACGGTGTCGCCGCGTTCGGCTTCGTTGCGGGTATCGGCCATCGCGCTGCTCGCGCCGATCGCCGCCCCGGCCCCGTCGCGGATCGAGCGGGTGACGTCGTCGAGCGCCGAGGACGATTGCTGCAGCGCCGCCGCCTCGCGCTCGGTCCGCTCGGCAAGGTCCATCGCCGCCTGGCTGATTTCGCCCGAATTGTGCTTGATGGCATGCACGCTGCTGCGCACGTCGCCCAGCACGCGGTTCAGGCTGGACGTCGCGAGGTTGAAATCGTCCGACAGCGCGCGGAACGCGGCGGGCACGTCGGCGACGCGCGCGGTCAGGTCGGCCTGCGACAGGCTGCGCAACCCGCTGCCGATCGCGGTCATCGCGGTTTCGCGGTCGCGATCGTCGGTGACCTTCGCCGCCGCCGTGTCGCGGAAGACCAGCACCGCGCGCGCCATGTCGCCCAGTTCGTCGTTGCGCCCGGCGGCCTCGACCGAAATGTCGTGGCGGCCATCGGCAAGGTCGGCCATCGCCTGCGTCAGCGCGGTAATCGGCCGGGCGATCTGGCGGCTGAGCATCACCGCCAGCGTGATCGCGATGCCGATCAGCGCGACGCTGCCGATCGCCAGCGCGATCAGCGCGGCGCGGATCGCGCCCGCCTGTGCCGCGGCATTGGCCTCCATCGCCTCGGTCTCGGTCGCGCGCAGCGCGCGCAGCGGCAGCGCGATCTTGCTGACCAGCACCGCCGCCCCGGCGCCGCGCACTTCCTCCTGCGCGGCATCGCGTTCGCCCGCCTTGACCCGCGCGATCAGCCGGTCGCCCCAGTTGCGCCGCCACGCCAGCGTCTCGCGCCGCGCCTCGGCCAGCTGCTGCTGTTCGGAGGCGACGGTCACCAGCGACGCCAGTTCGACGGCGGTGTCGTCGAACTCCTTGCGCGCCTCCTCATAGGATTTGAGGTAGGACACGTCGCCGGTGACGAGGAACCCGCGGAACTGGCTGTTCTGGCGCAGGATCGCGGTCTCCAGCGTCAGCGCCATGGCATAGACGTCGCTGCTGTGGTTGTTCCGTTCGGTCGACCGCGCGATCAGCATGATGCTGGCGAAGAACACCAGCATCACGACCGCGGCGGAGGCACAGATCGTCAGGAACGACAGGCCGAGCTTGCGAGGTATCTTCATCGGGTTGCCGATCCGTTGCGGTAAATCAGAACCGCGACCGCAGCGTGATGCCGTAGGTCCGCGGTTCCGCGAGGTAGGACGAGGTGATCGCATTGCCGACGCCGAAGGCGGGCGCGCCGAAGCGCGTCACCTGCGACACGCTGCCGGAACCCTGGAACGGGGCGGAGAAGGCGACCTGCTGGTAATCGGTGTCGAGGATGTTCTGGCCCCAGAACTCGATCGCCCAGCGCTGTTCCGCCCCACGCAGGCCGATGCGGGCGTTCATCAGGAAGAAGCCGTCGAGCCGCTTTTCGGCGAACAGGTCGGAGCCGGTATTGTAGTCGCTCGACAGGCGGCTATCGACATAGAACAGCGCGGTCAGCTTGCCCCCGACCGGCGGGGTCCACACCGCCGAATTGGTGATGGTGTGGCGCGGCGCGTTCGACATCTGGTTGCCCGGCAGCAGGAACAGCGCGGCGTTCAGCGGCTCGCCCGATTCGCTGCCGACCAGATTGTCGCGATACTGGGTGTGGGCATAGGTATAGCCGAGGTTGAACGCGACGTTCGCCGCCGGATAGGCGCCCGCCTCCAGCTCGATCCCCTGGGTGATGACGCCCGCCCCGACCTTGCCGGTGCAGCGCCCGGTCGACGAATCGTTGTCGCCATCCGCGCCGCCCAGCGAGTCGGCGCACGCGCTGATGTTCTGTACGATGAAGTTCGTGCCGTTGAACGTGTTCAGCTGGAAATTACGGAACGCCGAGCGGAACGCCGCCAGATTCGCGGTGAATTTGGGCGAGCTGTACTTCACCCCGATCTCGAACGCCTGCACCGTTTCCGGGTCGAAGCGCAGGTTGGGCGCCGCCGCCGCGGTCGGGGTGGCGAACACCGTCGCCGACAGGTCGGACCGGTCGAGATTGTAGCCGCCCGCCTTGTAGCCGCGCGCATAGGACGCATAGAGCAGCGTGCTGGCCACCGGCTTCCACGACAGCACGGTCGTGCCGGTCACCTGCCCCTCGCGCAGCGAATCCTCGACCGGCACGCCGGTCAGCGCCGACGACGAATTGCCGGTGCAGGTCAGCGTGAGGATGCCGCCGGCCAGCGTGCGCAGCGTCGCGTTGGCGCTGCCGAGCAGCGGACGCAGCGCGGCCTGCTGTGCCGGACAGACGGTGTTGTTGTTGACGAAGCTGGCGTCGAGCCGCTTGCGCTCGTTGGTGTAGCGCAGGCCTCCGGTCAGGCTGAGCGTCCTGGTCAGCTTGAAGATGTTGTGGGTGAAGAACGCATAGTTGCTGCTGGTCTGGTCATACACGTCGCGGATCGAGCCCAGGTCGTTCAGCGTGCTCAGCCGGTCGATGCCGGCGATGATCTGCGCGCCCACCGCCGGGGTCAGCGCGGCGCGGCCGACCGCGCTGAGGCAGCCGGTGGCACGCGGGCCGCGCAGCGCCTCCAGCGGGTTGATCGTCGCGACGACGCGGCACGCCGCGAACGCGCCGTAATCCGCACCGAAGCGCAGATTGTCGACGACCTCCAGCTTCTCGTGCGCGTAATAGCCGCCGACCATCCAGTCGAGCCGGTTGTCGAACAGTCCGCCGCTCAGCCGCGTTTCCTGGGTGAAGGTGCGGAACTGGCGATACGCGTTGCCGTCGTCGGGGCGGTAGGCGATGTCGAGACTGCCGTAATCGACATCGGCGGCGCCCCCCGCCTTGTATTCGCGATACGCGCTGATCGAAATCAGCTGCATGTCGGCGATGGTCCAGCCGATACGCGCCGACGCGCCGTAGTCGGTGGTGACGTTGCTGTACGCGCGCCCGCGGGTGTTGGCGACGCGGCGGTTGTACGGATCGCCGTCGCTGGGCATCACGCCGCCCAGGCTGCGCAGGATCGACACGATGCGGTTCTGCCCGGCGGGGACGTAATCGCCCGGTACGCCCGGCGTCGGATCGACCTTTTCCTGCGTGTTGATATAGACGGCGCCGCAGCATTTTTCGTCGCGGCGGGTATAGTCGCCGATCAGCCGGATCGAGAAATCGTCGGTCGGGCGGAAGAACAGCTGCCCGCGCACGAAATAGCGGTTGCGGTCGTTATAGTCGGTATCGTTGACGACATCGCGGTAAAAGCCGTCGCGCTTGCCATAGACGCCGTCGATGCGGAACGCGAGCTTGTCGGCGACGATCGGCCCGGTCACCGCACCTGCAAGGCGCACCGCGTTGAAATTGCCATAGGTCGCCTCGCCATAGCCGCCGAACTTGAACGAGGGATATTTGGTGTAGATGCTGATCGCGCCGGCCGACGAATTGCGGCCCGACAGCGTGCCCTGCGGCCCGCGCAGCACCTCGATCCGTTCGACTTCGCCCAGGTCGTTCAGGCCCGAACCGGTGCGGCTGCGATAGACGCCGTCGATGAACACCGCGACCGAGCTTTCGAGGCCGGGATTGTCGCCGACCGTGCCGATGCCGCGCATCCGGGCGGTCGCGTTCGCTTCCGATCCGGTCGACGACACGATCAGCGACGGCGCGAGCTGCGTCATCTGGCGGATGTCGGTCGCACCCGAATTCTGGAGCGCGGCGGTGCTGTACGCGCTGACCGCGATCGGCACGTTCGACAGCCGCTGCGACCGCCGGGTCGCGGTGACGACGATGTCGGAGGTGTTGGCCGACGACTCGGCAGCCGGCTTGGTATCGGCCTTCTCGCCTGCGGCCGGTACGACTCCGCGCAGCCCTTGCGCCCCCACCGGCGCCGCCACCGTCACACAGGCGGTCGCCGCCAGCAGATACCCCCAGTTACGCATTTCCCGCATTCCCCGGACCCATTCCCTCGATGGCCGGGGTTTAGCGCCGGGTTGAATACCATATGGTTAAAATCACAGGGATTTGCGTGGCCGGGCAATGGCGTGAAGGCCGATCGCCCGGCGCGCCTCCTCGCCGTCCCGGAACCGGTCCGGCACGATGCTTCAGGCTTCCGGCAGATGGATCGGACGTCCGCCGGGACGGCCCGTCGTCGTCACAACGGCCCGTTGCCGGCCGGCGGGTCGAACACCGGCACGCCGTCCCGGTCGTAGCGGATCGGCTGTACCCGGGTGTGGCGGTTCGGATCGAACAACGGGTCGCCGACGATCTTCTCGTAATCGCGGGCGTGGAACACCAGCATGTCGCGCCCGCGCTCGTCGACGGTGAAGCTGTTGTGGCCGGGGCCGAAGATCCTGCGCGCCGGATCGGTCTGCAACACCGGCACCGGCGATTTCGACCATGCCGCCGGGTCCATGATGTCGGCATCGTCGCGCGCGGTCAGCATCCCCATGCAATAGCGCGCATCGGTGGCGCTTGCCGAATAGGTCAGGAACAGCCGCCCGTTGCGCGCCAGCAGCGCCGGGGCCTCCGCGACCTTGTACCCGCGTACCTCCCATGGCAGCGTCGGCACGGTCAGCCGCGCGGGCGGCGCCGCCAGCGTCAGCGGCGTGGCGAGCGGCGCGAGGTACAGGTTGGAATTGGTGGCGATCCCCGGCTCCTTCTGCGCCCATGCCAGATAGCGGGTGCCGCGATGGACGAAGCTGGTCGAATCGAGGTTGAAGCTGTCCCACGGCGTCTGCAACTGTCCCAGCACCGACCAGCTGCCCGCCATCGGATCGGCCCCGTCGCACACCAGCGCCCAGGTCCGGATGCGAAAGCCGTCGCCCGGCCCCTTGGGACCGGCGGCGAAATACAGGATCCAGCGGCCGTCGATCCGGTGCAGTTCGGGTGCCCACAGGAACCCCGATCGCGGCCCTTGCGCATCGTGGCGCCACAATATGCGTTCGGGCGCGGTCGCCAGCCCCGCGATCGTCCGCGCGCGGCGCAGCACCAGCCGGTCATATTCGGGCACCGATCCGGTGAGGTAATACCAGCCGTCGCGGTGGCGAAACACCTGCGCATCGGCACGATTGCGCACCAGCGGGTTGAACATCCCGCGCCCAAGCGCCGCAGCAGGCACAACCGCAACGGCGGCACCGGCCACGAACAGACGGCGCGACAGGGAAACGGACATCTTCTCTCCAGCACGATCTCGATTATGTCGGACAATCAACCGGTCCATGGCGAATTGCAACGGCACCCCGGTCCGGCGCCCGATGGGAGATTGCCTGACGTCGGACAGGCGCTACACAAAAGTCCGCAAGGACGGCTGGGAAGCGATATGATCGTCGGTATCGATTTGGGAACGACCAACAGTGCCTGTGCGATCTGGCGCGACGACGGGCCGGTCATGGTGCCCAATGCGCTGGGCGAGTTCCTCACCCCTTCCGCGATCAGCCTCGGCGACGACGATGCTGTGCTGGTGGGCCGCGCGGCGCGCGACCGGATGGCGACGCACCCCGATCGCACCGTCACCAGCTTCAAACGGCGGATCGGCACGCGCGAGACCGCGCGACTGGCGAAGCAGGACTATGACGCGGAGGCGCTGTCGGCGCTGGTCCTCGCCAGCCTGAAGCGCGATGCGGAAGCGTTCACCGGCGCGGCGGTGACCGGCGCCGTCGTGACCGTCCCCGCCTATTTCAACGATCGCCAGCGCAAGGCGACGCGGCGTGCGGGCGACCTCGCCGGCCTGCCCATCCGGCGGCTCATCAACGAACCGACCGCCGCCGCACTGGCATTCGGCATCGCCGACCGCGCCGACCGCGAACCGTTCCTCGTGTTCGATCTCGGCGGCGGCACCTTCGACGTGTCGATCGTCGAGATGTTCGACGGCGTGATCGAAGTGCGCGCGTCGGCGGGCGACAACCGGCTGGGTGGCGACGATTTCAACGACTGCCTGATCGATCTGACGCGGGCCACGCTCGATCCCGACGGCGTGCTCGGCAAGATGCCGGCCGACCGGGCCGCCGCGTTGCTGGCACAGGCGGCCGAACGCTGTCGCCGGGCGCTGAGCGAGGACGACAGCGCCGATCTGCGCGTGACGACCGGCGACGTGACGCTGACCGCACCGGTCACGGCGACCGCGTTCGAGGAGCATGCCGCCGCGCTGATCCAGCGTATCCGCGAACCCGTGCTGCGCTCGCTGCGCGACAGCGGCATCGCCGCGGCGACGCTGTCGGAGGTGGTGCTGGTGGGCGGTGCGACGCGGATGCCGATCGTCCGCCGCGCCGTCACCCGCATGTTCGGCCGCTTTCCCGCGACCACCGTCCATCCCGATCATGCCGTCGCGATGGGCGCGGCGGTGCAGGCCGGGCTGCTGGCGCGCGACGCCGGGCTCGACGAGATCCGCCTGACCGACGTGTGCCCCTTCACGCTGGGCGTCGACACCACCGAGCCGGACGGACGCGGCGGGTTCCGCACCGGACTGTTCTCGCCGATCATCGAACGCAATTCGGCGGTTCCGATCAGCCGGGTCTCGTCCTTTTCCACGCTCACCGACCAGCAGCGCAAGGTACAGTTCGGCGTGTATCAGGGTGAAGCGCGCGAGGTGGCGGGCAACGTCAGGCTGGGCGAGATCACCGTGCCCGTGCCCCCCGGCCCCGCCGGATCGGTCTCGATCGAATGCCGCTTCAGCTACGACAGTTCGGGGCTGCTCGAAATCGACGTCAGCGTTCCGCAGACCGGGGTCACCCGCAACCTGGTGATCGTCGATGACGAGGATGCGCCCGACGCCGCCGAGCTGGAAAAGCGCCGCGCCGCGCTGGCCGCGCTGAAGGTCCATCCGCGTGACGACGCCGCCAACGTCGCGCTGCTGGCACGGGCGCGGCGGGCATATGAATCGTTCCTCGGCGACACCCGCGCCGCGATCGGCCAGATGATCGGCCAGTTCGAAGGCGCGCTGGCGACGCAGGACGAACGGATCATCGGCGAGGCGCGCACGGCGTTCGGCACGGTGCTGGACCAGATCGAAGGCGAGCGGTTCCTGTGAGGCGCGGCGTCTGGGCCACGCTCGACCTCGACCCCACCACCGACCGCGCCGCGATCCGCCGCGCCTATGCCACGCGGCTGAAGGCGATGGACGTGGATGCCGATCCCGCGGGCTTCGCACGGCTGCGCGCCGCGCGCGACCAGGCGCTAGCCCATGCCGCCGATCCCGATCCGGTCACCGGGCCGGCGTTCGATCCCGAGCCACAGGACGACGTCGCTCCGCCACCACCGCCGCCCTCCCCGCCGAGCGCCGGGGCGATCGAGGCCGCCGCGCGGATCGACGCGATCGACGCGCATTACCGGGCGCTGCGTGCCCTGCTGTTCGTCGACGACGATGCACCGCCCACCGCCGACGAACTGGCGGCGATCGAGCATCACGGCCGCGCGCTGCTGGGCGATCCCCGGCTCGAACAGGTCGATTTCGCGACCGATGCCGAACGCTGGTTCGCGGAAATACTGGCGGCGAGCGTTCCGCGTTCCGACCCGTTGCTCGAACCCGCGGCGAAGGCGTTCGGATGGATCGCGCGGCGCGACGACTATGCCCTGCTGCCCGAGGCGCAGGCGATCGTCGAGCGGATCGGCGCCACCCGCCTCGCCGCCCTGCTCGCCGACCCCGGGCACCGCCAGCACAAGGCGTGGATCGAACTGACCCGCGCCGATGCCGGCCGCCGCCACTGGTCGACGTCGCCGACCAGCGTCCGCGACCTGCTGGCGACGGTCCGCCAGCGCTATCCCGATGTCGAAGGCTGGATGAATCCGGAACGGGTCGCGAAGTGGAGCCGGCCTGCCGGCGACAGACCGCGCATGCCGGTCCGCTTCTGGATCGTGCTGTTCCTGATCGTCGCGGCGGTGCGGATCGGTGCCAACTGGTCGTCGCCGACCAAACCCGACAAGCTCGACGCTGATTATGTCGCACAGACGCTGACCGGCAAGGAACTGGCGGAGGTACAGAAGGTCAATCCCGGTCTCGCCCTCGATATCGTTGCCGCGGTTGCCAATGCCGAGGCTCCCGCCAATCGCACCGAGGAGGCGATGGCGGGCAACGCGGTGATCGGCAAGCTGACCGCCAAGCGTTTGCAGGCGGGCATGAACACGCCGCCCAAGAGCCTGCTGCTTCATCTGACCCGGTTCGACCTCGACGCGATGCGCGCGGTGCGCGCGGGCAATCCCGCCGCCTGCACTACCGCCAACGTCGCAATGGCTCCCGACCTGCTGCCGCAATATCTGCGCGATCGGCAACGCGAGCTGCTGCGCGAGGTGATGCTGCATACGCAAAGTGTTGCGCCGGTGAACCGCGATCACCGTTTCGACGTGCCCGGCGCGATCGTCGAAGAAATCGCGAAGCGCACGGGGTGGCCGGTAGCGAAAATCCGGCAGGTGCTGCGCGACGACAAGGACCCGGCGGCGCGCTGCACGCTGGAGATCGCGTTGCGCGAAGCTGGGCTCGCGGCGCAGAACGGGATGGGGTTGCAACTGCTGCGCGACGTACAGCCGCTGGTAGTGGTCGCGGGCGATCCGCCGACCGTGCCGAAATGATGCTTTGGGGATAGCCCCGTTCCGATCACGGAACGGGAAATGGTGCGGTCGAGAAGACTCGAACTTCCACGGCCTTTCGGCCACAACGACCTCAACGTTGCGCGTCTACCAGTTCCGCCACGACCGCACGTGAACACCTTGGGGTCGCCCCCTTGGCTGGCAGGAGCGTGCCCCTAGCAGCGCCCGAAGCCCCGCGCAAATGCTTTTATCGCCCGCGCGCGGCAGCACGGGCGATGGCGATCGCCTCGGCAGCGGTCATCACTTCGCCCAGGCCGCTGCCCGACAGCGCGGCGCGTTCGGCATCGCGGATCCGCTCCAGCGCACGCGCCAGCCGCGGCGCATCCCACCGGCGCAGCGCCTGCGCCGTCGTCGCCTGTTCCTTGAAGAACACGCGGTGCCGCTCCATCACTCGGTCGACGCTCTCCCCCTCGTCGATCTCACCGCGCATCTCGGCCAGCGCCAACAGCCGCCGGGCAACCGCGCGCAGCAGCGGGATCGCGCCGCCGGGCATTTCGGGCAAGGCCGCCGCCGCCGCGTCGCCCGCGATCATCGCGCCGACGATCCCGCCCAGCTCGGCATCGGCGATCGACGCGCCGATCGCCTCGAACGCCTCGCCATCGGCATCGCGCGGCCGATCGGGGGAAGCGTCGAGGTACAGCGCCAGCTTCTCGATCTCGCTGGCCAGCACCGCGCGGTCGCCCGCCGTCACCGCCGCCAGCCGATCTGGCACGTCGCCCAGCAGCCGCAGGCCATGGTCGCGGGCCATCGTCACCGCCAGCTTCGCCGCCTGCGCCGCATCGGGCACGTAGCAGGCGACGGCGACCGCGTTGAGCGATGCGGTGACCAGCTTCACCAGCTTCGACGTGCCCTTGACGGTCGGCGCGATCGCCGCGACCGGATTGCCGGCGCTTGTCGCAGCGAGCAGCAGTGTCACCGCCTCGACCGACTCCTCGCCCATGGCCGTAACGCGGATGCAGCGCGCCTCGCCGAACAGCGACATCGATGCCGCTTCGTCGGCGAGCAGGCCGGGGCGGCTCTTCAGCATCGCCCCGTCCATGTCGACGCGTTCGGCCCCCTCGCCCACCCCCTTCGCCAGTCGCGCGGCCAGCGCCATCGCGCCCGCCGTATCGGGGCCGTGGAACAGATAGAGGCGAATATCGGGACCGGGCCGGTCGAGCTTGGCCGCGACCTGCTCGGGCCGGAGCTTCACGACCCCGGCTTCTGGCCGGACCGGGGCAGCGTCACCGCGATGCGGGTCACGATCTGGTCGGCGACGATCACCGACAGCCGTTCGAGTGCGGTGCGCTCCGCCGCGATCGTCGCATATTCGGACGTGACCACGTCGATCCCCGCGTCCGATCCGGCGGTCGCGTCCAGCGTCACCGCACCGTTCGACAGGTCGATCAACTGATAGCGCGCGCGCAGCGTCCGCCGCTCGCGCGTGATCGAATCGTCGCGCCGCACGCCCAGCCCGGTGATGTCGTCGTCGAGCCGGATTTCGAGGCGGTAACGCGCCGGCCCCTCGGCACGCAGCCGGTCGCGCAACGCGTTCGTCACCAGCCAGCCATTCTGCCCGGCGATCGGCGCCACCTCGACCCCCGACAGCGTCTGGCGCACCACCCCGCCCTCGCCACCGCCATAGAGCGGTCGCAGCCCGCAGCCGCCGAGCAGAAGGGCACAGGCAAGGACGGCGGCGCGGATCATGCGACGATGTTCACGAGGCGGTCGGGCACGACGATGATCTTGCGTGGCGCCTTGCCCTCCAGCGCACGGACGATCTTCTCGCTCGCCAGCGCCGCCGCTTCGGCGTCTTCCTTGGCGATGCCCTTGGGCAGCACGATGGTGTCACGCAGCTTGCCGTTGACCTGCACCGCGATCGTCGATTCGGCGTCGACCAGCATCGCGGCATCGACCAGCGGCCATGCGGCGTCGGCGATCAGGCCGGGGCGGCCGAGCTGCGACCATGCTTCCTCCGCCACATGCGGGATCATCGGGCTGACCAGCAGCAGCAGCGCATCGATATCGGCATCCGACAGGGACTTCGCCTTTTCCGCCTCGCCCAGCAGCGTGTAGAGCTTGGCCACCGCCTTGTTGAACTGCAGCGCGGTGATGTCGTCGGCGACACCGGCGATGGTGCGGTGGACGGTGCGGGTCAACGCGTCCGGGCTACTGCCGCCGGGTACATGCGCCGCGACCAGCTTCCACACCCGCTTCACGAAACGTTCAGCGCCCTCGATGCCGGCCTCGCTCCACGGCAAATCGCGTTCGGGCGGGCTGTCGGACAGCATGAACCAGCGCGCGGCATCGGCGCCGTAGCGATCGAGAATCGGTTCGGGATCGACCGTGTTCTTCTTCGACTTCGACATCTTCTCGACGCGGCCGACGGTGATCGCATCCCCCGTCGCGGTTTCGATGCCGTCGGTCACTTCGGACGGTGCCAGCCAGCGGCCGTCCGCTGCCTTGTACGTCTCGTGCGTGACCATGCCCTGCGTGAAGAGGCCGGCGAACGGCTCCTTCAGGTCGATCAGCCCGACATGGTTGAGCGCGCGGGTCCAGAAGCGTGCGTACAGCAGGTGGAGGATCGCATGTTCGACCCCGCCGATATACTGCCCGACCGGCAGCCAGCTTTCGGCGACCGCCCGGTCGAACGGCTTGGTCGAGGGCTGGCTGGCGAAGCGGATGAAATACCACGACGAATCGACGAAAGTATCGAGCGTGTCGGTTTCGCGCCGCGCCGGTTTGCCGCACGCCGGACAGTCGACAGCTTTCCACGTCGGATGGCGGTCGAGCGGGTTGCCGGGGATGTCGAACGACACGTCGTCGGGCAGCTTCACCGGCAGTTGCTCGGTCGGCACCGGCACCACGCCGCAATCGTCGCAATGCACGATCGGGATCGGCGTGCCCCAGTAACGCTGGCGCGAGACACCCCAGTCGCGCAGGCGCCACACCGTCGTGCCCTTGCCCCAGCCGCCGGCTTCGGCGCGCTCGATCACCGCGCGCTTGGCGGCGGCGACGTCCATATCGTCGAGGAAGTCGGAGTTCACCAGCCGGCCGGGACCGGTATAGGCCTCGGCCCCCTCGAACAACGCATCGGTCAGGTCGCCATCGGCAACGACCCGGCGGACCTCCAGCGCGTATTTCCGCGCAAAATCGAGGTCGCGCTGGTCATGCGCCGGCACGCCCATCACGGCGCCGGTGCCGTAATCCATCAGCACGAAGTTGGCGATATACACCGGCAATTCGACGCCCGCGTCGAACGGGTGCCGCATCCGATGGCCGGTGTCGAAGCCCAGCTTCTCGGCCGTTTCCAGCTCGGCGGCAGTGGTCCCGCCCTGCTTGCACAGCTCGATGAACGCCGCAGCGTCGGCGTTACCTTCGCCGAGCGTCCGCGCGATTGGATGATCGGCGGCGATCGCGACGAAGCTCGCGCCGAAGATCGTGTCGGGCCGCGTCGAATAGACCTCGATCCGTTGGTCGAACGGAGCGACCGGCTGGAACGCGAATTGCAGCCCTTCCGACTTGCCGATCCAGTTTTCCTGCATCAGCCGGACCTTGTCGGGCCACTGGTCGAGGCTGCCGAGTCCTGCCAGCAGGTCGTCGGCGAAGTCGGTGATCTTGAGGAACCACTGGCTGAGCTTGCGCTTCTCGACCAGCGCACCCGATCGCCAGCCGCGCCCGTCGATCACCTGTTCGTTGGCCAGCACGGTCATGTCGACCGGGTCCCAGTTGACCGCCGATTCCTTGCGATAGACCAGACCGCCCTTGAGCAGTTCAAGGAACAGCGCCTGTTCGTGGCCGTAATAGTCGGGATCGCAGGTCGCGAACTCGCGCGACCAGTCGAACGCGAGGCCGAGGCGCTTGAGTTGCGCCTTCATCGCCGCGATGTTGGCATAGGTCCATGTGCCCGGATGGACCTTCTTCTCCATCGCCGCATTTTCCGCGGGCATGCCGAACGCGTCCCACCCCATCGGGTGCAGCACTTCATGGCCGGTCATCCGCAGGAACCGCGCCAGCACGTCGCCCATCGTGTAGTTGCGGACATGCCCCATATGGATGCGCCCCGACGGATAGGGGAACATCTCGAGGACGTAGCGCTTCGGCTTCGTCGAATGGTCGTCGGCGACGAAAGTCTGCGCCGAGTCCCATGCGGCCTGCCAGCGGGAATCGGCCTCGGCCGGCGAAAAACGCGGAGTCATGGTCGTCGGATCAGCCCGTCACGGCGCCGCGGCGCAGGTCGCGGGCGCGGGTCAGGATGATGTCTTCCAGCTTCTGCACGGTGGCGGCGGCCACCGGCGCCTCGATCCACTGGCCGTTCTGGTTCACCTGCCGCAGCGCCGCGACGCGCAGCGCATCGGCGCGCAGGTCCTGATCGAGGATCGTGACCGTCACCTTGGTCCGCTCGGTCGGGGTCGCCGGATTGACGTACCAGTCGCTGACGATGACGCCACCGTTCGAATCGGTCTGGGTCAGCGGCATGAACGACAGCGTGTCGAGGCTGGCGCGCCACAGATAGCTGTTGACGCCGATCGTCGTCACCTTCGACGCGGCGAGGTCGCCCGACACGCGCCCCTTGCCCCCGCTGCATGCGGCCATCGGCAGGGCAAGCGTTGCCAGCAACGCGATCAGCAGCGGGCGGTTCATCGGCGGTTCCTTGACTACAGGCCAATATGGCATTTCGCGCCGCTTCTATAGGAGGTGGCGCGGACCCGGCAAGCGGGTTGGTGTGTGAGGGCTCCACACGGCCGATCGCGCTGGTCGGACAAATATGTGGGTTCGATGCAACAGTGCCAGGGAAAGCGACGGCAGGCGGTGGATACGCGCAACCGAATCGTGATAGCGCCATTAGCGGGGAGTGAGGAAAAACATGACGGGTCGCAGGATTTTGGCTGGCATCGGACTGGGGGCAACCATTGCCGCCGGGCTTGGTGCGTCGCCTGCCCTGTTCGCACAGGAACAGCGCGCGCCGCGCGTCCTTAAGCGCCTCGATCTGGGCCGGATGCCGCTGGGCAGCTTCGGCGGCTTCACCCCGGCCTCGGCCGATCCGCGACTCGCCGCCGCGCTGTCGCGCACCCCGCTCAACCCGACCGGGTTCCAGTTCACGCCGTCCGAAGGATCGATGATCGGCAGCCGCACGATCAAGATCGCGGTGCGCAGCGCCACGTTGCAGGCCGAGCGCCCGGCCGACCGCGTTGCCGCCGTGACGACCATGCCGGCGCTGAACCCCGTCGCCTATAATCTCGGCATGGCATCGGGGCTGAAGCGGATGGCGCTGTCGGGCGATCTGACCCGCCTCGACGTCGGCCAGCCGGGCACCCGCGAGCCGCTGGCGCTGGCAATGCCCTACACCCCGCGCAAGCTGACCGGCCGCGTCAGCGCGGTCGGTGACCATCTGTCGGGCGACCAGCCGAAGATGATCGCCGACGCGTCGAGCTATTCGCTCGATGCCGGCGGCTCGTACAAGCTGACCCGCAACCTCGATGTGACCGCCGGTTCGCGCTATCGCACCGACCGCGAACGGATGCTGCGCGTCGCACCCGAGCGCCGCGAAGGCCAAGCGATCTACGTGGGCACCGCGTTCCGCTTCTGATTCGCGCGTGCGCCCGCGGAATCCACCGCCGGCCGATGCCTGAAGCCTGACGTGCGTACCGGCGCAGTCGTGGAGCGGATCGGCATTCGGTTCGCTGGACGCAGGACCACGTTCCATCCCCTGTCGTCCCTCCCGCGCAGGCGGAAGTCCCTATGCGCCAACATCGCAAATCCAGTCGAAACGTCGGCGTCGATGGATTCCCGCCTGCGCGGGAAGGGCGAAATCCGTAGCTGCCGCTGAATGTCGTTCCGACCCTGATCGACAGTTCAGTAACGGTTAGCGCCCTGCCCATTCCGCCGGGCCGGCGTCGTACCGGACAGGCCTCCCGCCCTGCTTGTCACTCCAGACTCGATCCGGGGTCTTGCTTCCCCTCGACAGTAATGGCGGCGATCCATCGACAATTGAACGTCGCCCCGGCCAAGGTTGAAGGCTCAAGCAGCCATTGTTCTGCCTTTACCGGCCGATCGTACTCACTTGTGGAAATGCCGCTGAGCCGATGCGATGGATCGACCTTGAGAAGCGTCACCCCGGATCAAGTCGAGACTTCTGCAAAAGCCCTCGATCCGTACCCCGGCGAAGGCCGGGGCCCAGTTGGGGAGCATTGGTGAGATACGGAAAAGCCTTTCCAACTGGACCCCGGCCTTCGCCGGGGTAAGGCGAGGAGTTGGTTCTGTTCGAGACTTTCGCTGAGGTCTCAATCAAGTCCGGGGTGACGAGCGGAGCAGCAGTTCCGGTCACGAAGGAACGTCGATACATCCCGGCATTCGCGAGGATGACCGGCACAGCGACGCGACGCCGGCCAGCGCTCAATCATCCTCGTCCTCGAACCCGATCAGGTCCAGCGCTCGCGCCTTGATCTGCCGCGTCATGCACCAATGGACCAGCGCGTCCTCGCGACCGTGCGTCACCCATACTTCCTTCGGCGCGATCTCGGTCAGCGTCTGCGTCAGTTCGTCCCAGTCGGCATGGTCCGACAGGATCAGCGGCAGTTCTACGCCGCGTTGCCGCGCGCGCTGGCGCACCCGCATCCAGCCGCTGACCATCGCCGTGATCGGATCGGGCAGCCGCCGCGACCAGCGGTCGCCCAGCGCCGACGGCGGCGCGACGATGATCCGCCCCTGCAACTCCGCCTTGGTCGCACCGGTCGCCGGGCGCAGTTCGCCCAAATCCACGCCCAGTTCGACATAGAGGTCGCACAACCGCTGCATCGCGCCGTGCAGGTAGATCGGATCGTCGAACCCCATCGCCCGCGCCTCGGCGATGACCCGCTGCGCCTTGCCCAGCGCATAGGCGCCGACCAGCACGCAGCGTTCGGGCTCCATGCGGAGCGCGGCAAGCAGCTTGTCGATCTCGTCGCGCGTTTCCGGGTGGCGGAACACCGGCAGGCCGAACGTCGCCTCGGTGACGAACACGTCGCACGGCACCGGCTGGAACGGGGCGCAGGTCGGGTCGGCGCGGCGCTTGTAGTCGCCCGACACCACCACCCGTTCGCCGCCATGGTCCAGCACGATCTGCGCCGATCCCAGCACATGCCCGGCGGGCACGAACGCGATGTCATAGTCGCCCATCCGCACGCTTTCGCCGTACGCCACGGGCACGCCGTTCTGCGGGCCATAGCGTGCCGCCATGATCGCCAGCGTCTCGGGCGTCGCCCACACCGCGCCATGCCCGCCCCGCGCGTGGTCGGCATGGCCATGCGTCACCAGCGCGCGCGCGACCGGTTCGGACGGATCGATCCACACATCGATCGCGGGCAGGTGAATGCCGCTGGGATGCGGCGTGATCCATCGGGCAAGGGCCATGGATGCGACATGGGGCGTAGGGGGAAGCATGCCAAGGGCCGCCCCCAACCGGTCACGCCGCTACCGGCCGCCCGAGGCGCGCCACCACCCGGTCGACCACCGCCAGCACCAGCAGCGACGCCCCGAACAGCGGCAGCATTACCCCCGCCACCGCCAGCAGCGTGATCGCCCCGCGCAGTCGCGCGCCACTGACCGGCGGCGGTGCGGCCAGCCGCCCGCTGGGCCGCCTGCGCCACCACATCGTCACCCCGCTGACGACCAGCAGCACGATCGCGATACACGGCAACAGCATCAGCAACTGGTTGGCGAGTCCGAAATAGCGGCCCATGTGAATCTGCACGCCCAGCTCGACCGCCTTTGCACCGATGCCGTATCGGCTCCAGCCATTCTGCCCGATCAGTCGCCCGGACCAGCGATCGAACTGCAACGTCCGCTGCCCCTCGGGATGGCGCGGCGACACCAGCACGGTGTAGATGCCGGTGGGACCGGACGGCAGGTATAGGCGATAGCCGCCGGTGATCCCCGCCGCCCGCGCCCTGACGGCGATGGCGTCGGTCCCGGCGACGGCGGCATGGTCGGGCATCGCCGCATGCGTGGCCCCGCCGCCATGGTCGGCATGCGCCGGATCGGATGCCGCCATCGGCATCGTCTCCTGGCTCCACGGCATCCCGCCCAGCGCCCCCATCGGCCGGCTCTGCGGGGCGACATGGTCGAACCCCGCCGCCTCGTTGCCGATCCCCATCGCGGTAAAGACGCCGCGCACCAGCGGCCCCTGCACCACCGCCCATGGCAGTCCGGTCACCAGCAGGAACGCGATCAGCGCGACGCTCCACATGCCGGTCACCGCGTGCAGGTCGCGCCAGAACAGGCGTCCGCGTGCCCGCAGCCGCGGCCACAACACGCCCGCCAGCGACCGGCGCTCGCGCGGCCACCACAGGAACAGCCCCGACGCGATCAGCATCAGCGCCCAGCATGCCGCCAGCTCGACCACCGCGTCGCCCCAGGGGCCGAAGGTCAGCGACCCGTGCATCACATCGGCGAACCCGACCAGCGTGTGGGTATAGACATAGCTGCCCAGCACCCGCCCCGATCCGGGATCGACCATCACCTGGCGCGGTTCGCCGCTCGCCGCGTCGATCCATACCTTGGCCGGCCGGTCGGGTGCTTCGGGCAGGTCGATCCGCGTCGGGACGCCGGGCACCGCCGCCACCGCCGCGGCGATCATCCGCGACGGCGCGAGCGGCGCCGCGACCGGCGCGACGATCTGCAATCCGGGCATCAGCGCGTCATTCAGCTCGTCCTTGAACAGGTAGATCGCGCCGGTGATGCTCAGGATCAGCAGGAACGGCGCGACGATCAGCCCGGCATAGAAATGCCACCGCCAGATCGTGCGATATAGGCGCGGATCGTTCATCGCCCTCCTCCCAGCGCATAGCCGAGCCGGACCGACAGCATGCGCGGATCGCCCGGATAGACGAAGTTCGCGCCGCCATTGGCGGTGTAATAGGTCGTATCGGCGACGTTGGTCAGCGCGACATCGATCCGCACCGGCCCGATATCGGTCCCCAATCCCAGATCGAACAGCGTATAGCTGTCCAGCACGACTGGGCTGCCGTTCACCAGCCGGCGCTGCCCGACATGGTACGCGCCGCCACGCAACTCGACCGGCCCCAGCGCGACGCGGGTCGAAGCCGTCGCGCTATGGTCGGGCGTATCGCCCAGCCGTGCATCCTGCATCGTCGGTGTCGTCGTCCGCGTGACGCGTCCGTCGAGATACGCATAGCCGCCCTGCAGCCACCAGCCGTCGACCGGCGTCCATTCGCCTTCGGCCTCCACGCCCTGCACGCGCAGCTGCCCCTCCTGAACCTGGAAGTTCACGTCGATCGGATCGGTGACCGCCACGGCGTTGCGGCGGATGCGGAAAGCGGACAGGCTGGCGCGCAGCCGGTCGCGGATCAGGCGCAGCCCGGCCTCGACCTGATCGGAGGTCTCGGGGCGGAACGGCGCGCCGGCGCGGCTGCGCGATCCGACCACGGGGTCGATGTCGAACCCCTTGTTATACCCGCCGAACAGCGACCAGCCACCGCCCAGCCGAAGCGTCATGCCCAGCTGCCACGTGGTGTTGGCGATGGTGTCGGCGTCGCGCGTCCGGGCCGTCGGCGTCGTGCGGCGGTTCTCGTAATCGAACGACGAATGCCGCACGCCCGCAACCACGCTCCACGCGTCGCTCAACCCGATCTGGTCCTGCGCATAGGCGGCGAAGCCATCGACCTTCCCCTGCGTGTGGAAGCTGAACGCCAGCCGGGGCGCGCGCGCCGCATAGCTGTAGACGGGGCTCAGCACGCCGATCGGCGCGATATCGCCGGCGACGATGTCGAACTGGCGGAAGGTCGGACGCTCGGCGCTGTGCTCGATCCCGAACAGCAGGTCGTGGCGGATGCCGAACGTCGTCGCACCCCCCGTCAGGTCGAGCTGCGCGATGGTATAGCGGTCCTCCTCACGCCCGCGCCGGCCGTTGCGCTGGATGCGGGTCGGCTGGCCGGGCACCGTGCCGAGCAACCGCACCTGATCGAGCGAGGTGTTGAACTCCGAATACTGGAACCGCGGGGTCAGCGACCAGCCCGCCCCCATGTCGAACGCCACCCACGCCTGGACGAGCGGCGCATCGGCGACGAGATCGGTGAAGTCCGGCTCGCCGAGGAACGCGCCGCGCCGTACGGTGCCTACGCCGTTGCAGCGCACCGTACCGACGACCGGCAGTCCGGGGTTGTTGACGGTGGTGCGGCGGACATATTCTGCGACCAGATGCGCCGACACCGCAGCGCTCGGCCGCCATGCCAGGGTGATGCCTAGGTTCTCGCGGTTGAGCGACTGATGTTCAACGAAGGTGCCCGATCGTTCGACCTCGCCGGTCACGCGGATGCCCAGCGTGCCGGACAAGGGCATCGATGCGTCGATCGTCGCCATCTTCTGCCCGAACATGCCGCCGGTCAGCGCGAGCATCGCCTGCGGGGTATCGGTCGGCCGTCTGGTGATGATCGACAGGATGCCGCCGACCCCCGACTGTCCGTACAGCACCGCCGATGGCCCCTTCAGCACCTCGATCCGCGCGATGTTGGACAGGGCGGAGGCGTCGACATCCTCGTAATAGCGCTGGCGGATGCCGTTGCGCATCTGGTCCGCCGCGAAGCCGCGGATCTTCAGGCCGGCACTCTGGTAGCGCGACACGCGGCTGCCACCGACATTGGCCGACGGTACCGCGCGCAACGCGTCGCCGACGCTGCGCACGCCGCGTTCGACCAGGTCCTCGTCGTCGAGGATCTGGATACCCTGCGGCACCCGGTCGAGCGGAATGCCCGACTTCGCGGCGAAGTCGCCATTCCTGGTGCCGGTGACGACGATGGTCTCGTCGCGCCCGGCCTCGCGCTCCTGCGCATGGGTGGCGGGCGCAAGGCACAGCATGGCCGTCGATACGGCCAGAAACGATTTCATGAAAACTACCCCTGATGATCGCGCCGCAGCGCACCCCCCGCCGGATCGGCGGGCGGGCAGCAGGCTGCGGCTGAAGTCGGCCCGCGCCTTGGCGCAGCGGGCCGGACGGGATCAGGCGGCGACGGGAGGTCCGCGGAGCGGCGGGCGCAGATGCGCGGGCAACGCCGCCCGCAACGCGACAACGATGCGCAGCCCCAGCGCGAGGACGAAGGCAACCGCGATCGCCAGCACGACCGGGTCCGCCGCGGCGAGCGACGGCGATTGCAGCCCGGCAAAGGCGCAGGGTTGCGGCTTGTTGTCGTGCTGCTCGTCCGGCCGGTCGTGCCCGCCATGCGTCATGCCCGCCATACCCGCCATTCCGGCCATTGCCGGCGGGGATGCCGAAACCGGCCCCGTACCCGAGCAAATGGCGATGACGAAACGCCCGTCGACCATCGCCGGCATGAACCCGGCGGGGACCAGCGCCTTCATCAGCAAGGCGACGCAAATCATCAGCGCCGCCAACGCGTTATGGGTCAGGGCAAGGCGGCGCAGGCGAAGCACCGATGCGCCGTAGCCCAGCCGGAACCGCTTGTCATGGCCGTTGCCGGCCGACCGTTCAGGGCAGCGTCGCGCCCATCCCGGCCTGCAACACCGCATACCATTCGGCATGGGTCCATTCGACCCGCACCGCACCGGCGGCGGCACGGATGCGCTCCGGCGTCTGCGATCCGACGATCGGGATGATCCGCGCGGGGTGGACCATGCTCCAGGACAGCGCGGCGGTCGCGGCATCGACCCCGAACCGCGCGCCATGATCGGCCAGCAGGCCGCCGGCAGGATGCGACCGGTCGGTCAGCCGCCCGCCGCCCAGCGGCGACCAGCCGAGCACCGCAAGCCCGCGCGCCATCGCCTGATCGAGCGTGCCGTCGGTCAGCGGCGCGGTATGCAGCGGCGAGAATTCGGGCTGGGTGCTCAGGATCGGCAGTTTCAGGAACGCCTGCAACGCGTCGACCTCCGCCGGGCGGTGGTTCGACACGCCGATCCCGCGGACCTTGCCCGCGTCGACCATGCGCGTCAGGCTGGCGGCGACCTCCTGCGGATGGGTCAGGAAGTCGCGGCGGTGGATCTGGTACAGGTCGATCCGTTCGATCCGCAGCCGGGCGAGCGAGTCGTCGATCGCCTGCGCGAGATAGGCCGCGTCGGAGCGATAGGGATTGCCCGGGCGGATGCCGCCCTTGGTCGCGATGACCATGCGGTCGCGCAACTGGGGCGCCTGCGCCAGCACGTCGCCGAACAGCGCCTCGGCCGATCCGAAGCCGGCGGGCGTGTCGGTGCCATAGATGTCGGCGGTGTCGAACAGGGTGATGCCCGCGTCCAGCGCCGCCTCGACCAGCGTATGCGCATGGGCGACGCCGCCGTGCAGCCGCCACATGCCCCACGCGAGCGGGGAGACGAGGATGTCGCTGGCACCCAGCGGACGCGGTGCGGGATCGATGGTCAACATCGTCATGCCTGTAGGCGCTGTTCCGGTACGATCAACGTCGAAACGTCATGCGTGCCGGCGGCGCGGGCGAGCGGGATGTCGAACGGATAGGCGATTTCGACCCAGTGCGCCTCGGCATCCGACGTGCCGGCATAGAGGCGGGTGACGTCGCCCGTCACCTCGATGCCGGACGAGAAGACGACATCGACCAGATCGGGGCGCTTGGCGGCGCCGGGACCGAACTGGTCGCGTCCGGCGAGGATGCGCAGGTCGCGCCAGCCGTGCGTCGCGGGATCGAACACGAAGGCTACGGCGTAATAATGCCGCGCGCTATACATCGTATCGTCCTCGAAATAGGCGATGTGCGCGATCAGCCCGACCTCGCCGTTCGCCAGCAGATGCGCCTCGTTCACCCCGCCCCAGTCGAGCGGGTGGAACATGGCCGTCAGCATCGGCGCGGCGTCGATCGCCTCGACGCTGAGCGCATCCAGCGACGCGACCTCGGTATAGCCGATCGTGCCGCGCCCTCCCTTTGCGCCGCGTGGCCTAGTGAACACCGCGACGCGACCATCGGCCAGCTCGCACAGCCGGATGTCCTTCATGCCCAGCGGCCCGGCAAAGCACGGCGCGAGGTCGAAGATGTCGCGACCGCGATAGAAGACGGTCCACCATTCGGGCTCGCCCGCGCCGAAGCGGACCTCGACCCCGCCGAACACCAGCTCGCCGCCGATGACGGTGACGAACGGGTCCTGCAACGCGAAGCGCGGCGCACCGTCGATCGGGTGCCAGACGCCGCCCGTTTCCTCGAAGAAGATCGCGGTCGAATGTTCGCTGTCGCGCGCCTCGACCCGCCCGGCGATCACCCGCCGCCCGCCCGAGCGGAACGGCGCGGAGATATTGTACACGTCGAGCCCGTCGACCCCGGTAAACACCAGCCGCCCCGTCCGCCCCTGCGGCGGGTCGCCGGCAAAGGCGGCGTAGCGGGTTTTCACGCGGGGTATGCTGTCGTGGTCCATCGATGGTTTCCTGTACGCGATTTTTTCGTGCCCCCCACGCAGGCGGGGGTACGGCCGTGGAGAACGTGTCCGCTAGGACCGATCGACATTCAGGCCGTGCCCCCGCGCAGGCGGGGGTCCAGAGTAACGGCAGGGCGACGTTCGTGGCTCTGGACCCCCGCCTGCGCGGGGGTACGTGAACCAGAAAGGCTCCTGATCCTGCTGGATGGCGCTCCAATTCGCTGAATGTCGATCAATCCTAGACCCCCATCGCCCGCCACAGATCGGGCAACGCCACGGTGCCCAGCGCCATGACCCGGTCGGCCGCGCCGTAATAGACCCGCAGGCTCTCACCCTCGACCAGCGCGCCGCAGCTGAAGACGACGTTGTCGAAGAAGCCGCTCACCTCATACGCCTCGACCGGTTCGGCGAGCGGCCGTTCCAGCCGCGCGCGGACGATGCGCGGATCGTGCAGGTCGAGCAGCAGCGCGCCGAGGCTGTAGCGCTGGTCGGCATCGACCCCGTGATAGATTTGCAGCCAGCCGCGATCCGTCTCGATCATCTGCGCACCGCCGCCGATCTTGTTGCCCTCCCAGCCGCCGGGCACATGGCCGGCGAGGTGGCGGTGGTCGCCCCAGTGGAGCAGGTCGGGCGAACTGGCGATCCAGATTTCGGGCCGCCCGAGGTGCAGCGGCGCCGGGCGGTGGAGGCACCAGTAGCGTCCATCGACCTTGCGCGGAAACAGGCACACGTCGCGATTGTCGGGGGCATGGATGATGCCCAGCCGCTCGACGGTCACGAAATCGTCGGTCACCGCCAGCGCGGTGGCGATGCCGAGGTCGGAGACAGCGGTATAGTTGATGTACCAGCGTCCCTCGATCGCGGTGATCCGGGCGTCTTCGCACCCGAAGCGCTCGCTGCGGTTCGCGGGGAACAGGAACGGCGCGTCGTCGACGGTGAACGCTTCGCCATCCGTGCTGCGCGCGAGGCGCAGGTGCGACAGCGAGGTCAGGAACACGTCGCGCGGGTCGACGCGCGAGCGCACCATGCGCGGGTCGGAAAAGTCGTAGGCCGGATCGTCGCTGCGAAAGCCGCGCGTGGTGCAGGTCCACGCCCCGTCGGCCTGCTCCAGCACCGGCACGCGGACCTCGCCTTCGCCGACGCCGGCGACGCTTTCGGCGACGCGGACCAGCAGGATCGTCCGATCACCGAACCGCGCCACACCGGCATTGAACGTGCCGTCGACCTGCCAGTCGGGGCGGCTGGGGCGGACATGTTCGGGCGCGACGATCGGGTTGCGCGGGGAACGCTGTAGCATCGGGAATCCTTGTGTAGCGGCCGTCACTTCAGCGACAGCGACATGCCCTGGAGGAAATGGCGGCGGAACAGCAGGAACAGCAGCACCAGCGGCAGCGTCTGCAACACCGCGCCCGCCATCACCGGCCCGGCATAGCCGCCATATTGCTTGCTGAACGTCGCCAGCAGCACCGACAGCGGCATCCGGTCGGTGTCGGAGATCGCGATCAGCGGCCACAGGAAATTGTCCCATGTACCGGTGAAGGTGAACAGCGCGACGATGGCGATGATCGATTTGTTCAGCGGCACGACGATCCTGGTCACCATCTGCCACAAGCTGGCGCGGTCGAGGCGCGCGGCGTCGAAATATTCCTCGGGCATGGTCCGGAACGACTGCGACATCATGTAGATGCCCCAGCCCGACATCATCGACGGCAGGATCAGCGCGCCCAGCGAATTGAGCAGCCCCATCTGCTTCACCAGCACGAACAGCGGCAGGATGAACATGCTGGTCGGGATGACCATCTGGAGCAGCAGGAAGTCGCCGAACAGTTTCCGTCCCGGAAACCGCATCCGCGCGAGCGCGAAGGCGATGAAGGCCGAGGTCAGCAGCACCGAGGCGGTGACGGTCAGCGTCACGACCGCCGACACGCCCAGCGCCCCCAGAAACGGCCGGTCGAGCTTGTCGGCGGTCGCGAACAGGAACTGGAAATTGTCGAAGGTGAAATCGCCCTCGAACAATCCGGTATTGTAGATCTGCGCCGCGGGCTTGAGCGACGCGGTGACCATCCATGCGAACGGATAGAGCCAGCTCAGCGCCAGCGCATAGATGGCGATCGTCGCCGCCCAGCCGCCGGGCGTCCGCCTCGACAGGAACGCCTTCATGCCAGCACGACCTTTCGTTCGAACAGCCGCCGGGCGAGCTGCACCAGCGCATAGGTGACGAGTGCCACGAGGATGCTCATCATCGCCGCATGGCTGGGTTGCAGCCGGCGGAACGCGGTTTCGTAGATCATCATCTGCGGCGTCGCCGTGCTGTCGCTCGGCCCCCCGCCGGTGATGATGAACGGTTCGGTGAACAGCCCGAACGACACGAGGATCGCAAAGGTCAGCACCATCATCAGCTGCGGGTTCATCATCGGCAGCGTGATCCGGGTGAGGCGCGTCCACGGCCCGGCATGGTCGAGCCGCGCCGCGTCGTAGATTTCCTTCGGGATCGCCAGCAGCCCCGAATAGAGGATCAGCCCGTAATAGCCGACGAACTTCCACGCCACGACCAGCGCGATCGCCAGCATCGCCAGCGTCGGGTCGTTGGTCCATGGCACGCGGACCCCCGCCAGCTCGAACAGCATCGTGTTGAGCGGCCCGGTCGAGGAGAATATCTTGGCGAACACCAGCGACAGCGCCACGCCCGACGACACGTTCGACAACAGGAAGCACAAGGCCACGAACGCCTTGCCCCGCCCGACATGCTGCAACCCGAACGCGACGACCAGCGCACCGCCGAACGCGGTCGGCAGGTAGAAGCAAAGGAAGCGCACCACATTCCACAAGGCTTGCAGGAATTGCGGGTCCTGCACGCTCAGGAGGAGGTTACGTGCGCCGGTGAACACCGGTTCGTCGAAGAAGCGCCACTGCGTGACCGACAGCTTCGCCAGCCAGAAGAAGGGATAGGCCCAGAAGACGGCGGTGAACAGCAGATAGGCCGACGCCAGCGCCAGCCCGATCACCGCTTCCCGCGACAGCCGCGTCGTCATCCCTGCACCTCCAGCATCCTGTCCGTCCGTGCCACCGCATCGGCCAGCGCGGCGGCCGGGCTGGTCGTGCCCAGCATCAGCGGTTCGACCAGCCGCGCGCTCATGATCTTCTGGATATCGATGGTATGTTCGGACAATGCCGGGGGCCGGGCAGTCGCGACATGATCGGCATAGGCGCGCGCCAGCGGGTTGCCGCGATAATAGTCGGCAAAGGCGGGATTGGTCAGCAGGTCGTCGCGCGCGGGCGACAGGCCGGTGCGCTGCAACCACAACAGGTTCAGCGCCTCCTCGCCCAGCACCCACGACAGGAACGCGAACGCCTCGCGCTGGACGCGGCTGCTGCGGAAGATCACGACGCCCTTGCTGTCGGAAAAGGTCGATCGGGGGCCGGTCGCCGGGGCTTGCGCCAGCATCGGCCCGACCGCGATCCGCGCCAGCGTGTCGGGATAGATGCTGGCGAAGCGCTCGACATCCCACGGCCCCCGCACCGCGCCGGCGGCGAGGCCGGAGACCAACGGCTCCTCGGCATCGAAGTCGAGCGCGGTCCAGCCTTCACGGAACATGCGGTCGACGAACCCCGCCGCCTGGGCACCCGCGGCGTTATCGTACAGCGCGCGCGATCCGGCCAGATAGGGCTGGCCCCCGCTGGCGGCGTAGTAATAGGAGATGAAGTCGAACCAGCGATCCTGCCACGCCCGCCCGGCGACGACCTGCATTCCGTAGCGGGTGCTGGCGATGCCGTAGCGTGCGCAGAAACCGTAGAGCTCGTCATAGGTCGCCGGCGGTGCCGACAGGCCGTGTTTTTCGAGCAGGTCGGCACGCCACCAGATCAGCGTCGGGCTGGAATAGATCGGCAATGCGACGACTTGGGGCCCCTGCGTCCAGCCGGGCATGATCGAGCCCATGTGCCGCCGCGCGAGCAGGTCGCCATAGCCCGGCATCGCGGCGAGGTTCGCCACCTGCCCCAGCGCGGCCAACTGCACCGCGAAACCCGAAAAGATGTTGGTGCTGAGATCAGGCTCGGTCCCGGCGACCAGCGCCGACAGCACAGTATCCTCCGAATTGCCTGCGGTCGGGATGGTCGTGAACGATACCGGCAGGCCGAGCTTCGCCGCGTTCCACCGGGCGACGGCGACCTTCCAGAAGCTTTCCTCCGCCGCGTTGGGCGCGACCCACAGCTGGATGCGGTCGGTGCGCTTCTCCGCGCGCCGGCCGTTACAGCCGGCGAGCAGCGCGATGCCGCCCAACGCAACGCCCAGGGCCTCGCGCCGGCTGGTCACGGCAGCGGGGTGCCGTGGAGCGCGGTGAGCGCGAACAGCCCCTCGATCGTCGATTCCGCGCCCGAATTGGGATTGACCGTTCCCTTGCCGTTGATCCCGTCCAGCACCCGCCCGCTGGCCGGATCATAGATCGCCCGGCCCGCATCGTTGGCGCCGGTGAACCAGGTCGCCAGCCGTTCGGCGGTGGCGCGGTAGCGGGGCTGGCCGGTCTGGCGATACGCCTCGGTGGCGGCGAGGATCATCGGGCTGATGCCATAGGCGATCTGCGGAAAGCGCTCTGCGTCGCGGGCGGCGAAACCGTCGCCCATATTTTCCAGCGTGAAGCTGGCGCGCATCCCCGTGCGCAACAGATAGGGATAGAAGTGATCGACCTCGCGTAAGGCACTGGCGATGAAATCGCGCCGGTCGAGCAGCTTGCCCGCGCGCAACAGGGCATAGGCCTGCGCATTGCCCCACGCATGCCACTGGTTGCGCCAGCTCAGATGCGCACCATGCGGAAAGCGCTGCGCGTCACCCGCCTGCATCACCAGCATCCCCTCGCCGATCCGTTCGATCAGCGCGCGCGTCGCGGCATCGTTGGTTCGCCGGTAATGCGGCAGCAGGCCGAGGAGTGCGGTCGATCCGGCATCGGCGCCCGATTCCAGCGGCAGCCAAGTGGGCACGATGATGTTGGCGACTTTGGTCGTGGCGTTCGCGCCGGTCGGCAGATCGCGCTTGAGGTTCATGACCAGCCGGTCCGCCGCCGTCCGGGCGCGCGCGGCGGTGGCGGCGGGAAGGTGCGGCAGCGCCGCCTCCAGCCCCCAGAGCGCGCGCAGCGACCACCAGTTCAGCTCGGCCAGCGAGGTGCGGTATTCGCGGTTGATCCGCCCGTCGCCCCACAGGAAATTGTGGAAATAGCCATTGTCCGCCTGCATCCGCAGCACGAACCGGGTCAGCATGTCGATCCGGTGCAGCCGCCGCGCATCGGGGCGCGGGGCGGCGGCGAGCAGCACGATCGCGCGCGCCACGTCGTCGACGCAGGTGAACCCCTCGCGCGGTTCGATCGCGAAGCGGAAATCGGGGGCCTCGCTGTAGATATGCACCACGCCCACCCGTTCGCCGCCGATCATGGTTTCGGCATAGAGATGGTCGAGATGCGAAAGGTTGACCCGGGGGATCGCCGCGGCAGGCGCGGTCGATTGCGCCGCCGCCACCGGCAGCGCGACCGGCATCGCCATGCCCAGCAGCGCGGCGCACAGGAGCGATCGAACGCGCAAGGCCCTGGTTCCGACCATCGGGATCGCTCCTCTCCTGCACCCCCGGAATGCCGGGTGGACAGGTTTATCGTTAAACTTTGGCGGTTGCAGGTGTCAAGGCAGCGGGTTAGGCAGGACCCGAGACGGTGGAACCGCCACCCGGAGAGGAAGCCCATGGCTCGCGCGAAACGCGCCACGCTCAAATCGATCGCGTCCGACCTCGGCGTCACCCATACGTCGGTATCGAACGCGTGGAACAACCCGACCAAGGTGTCGAAGGACCTGCGCGACCGCATCTTCGCCCATGCCGCGCAGGTGCATTACGAAGGGCCGAACCCGGCTGCCCGATCGCTGCGCACCGGGCGCTGCGGCGCGATCGGCGTGCTGTTCAACGACCAGCTGAGCTATGCCTTCACCGACGCGCACGACATCGCGTTCCTGCGCGGCATATCGTCGGTGTGCGAGGAGGAAGGCGCGAACATCGTGCTGATTCCGCTCAAGGACAAGCATCCCGAACGGCTCGACAACCTGACCGCGATCGTCGACGGCTATATCCTGAACGCGCCGTACAAGAGCCATCCGACGATCCGCAAGGCGCTGGCACGCGGCCTGCCGACGGTGGTCGTCGACTTCGACGCGCCCGAATTGCCCAGCGTGCTGACCAACGACCGCGCGATGATGCGCGAGGTCGTGTCGCACCTGCTGACGCTGGGCCATCGCCAGATCGCGATCGTCACCTTCCCCTGGGCGCAGGACCATGGCGACATCTTTACGCTCGGCCATGACGTGTCGGACGAGAACCACGTCGTCCACGAACGCGTGCTCGGCTGCCGCGACGCGTTCGAGGCGGCGGGTGTCGCGCCCGGAGGCGTGCTGGTGTGCGAGACGCCCAATGACGAGGACGGCGGCCAGCGCGCGGTCGACCGGCTGCTGCGGCGCCAGCACGACCTGACCGCGATGGTGTGTTTTTCCGACCGGCTGGCGCACGGCGTGGTCGCGCGGTGCCAGGCGCTGGGGCTGTCGGTGCCGCGCCGCATGTCGGTGACCGGCTATGACGGGATCGACCCGCCCGGTCGCCCGTCCGACGGGCTGAAGCTGACCACCGTACGCCAGAATGCGTTCGAAAAGGGGCGCAAGGCGGCCGAGGCGCTGCTGTGCGCCCCGGTACAGGCGGGAACCCCGATCCGCATCGCCGCGCAGTTCGTGGCGGGCGACAGCAGCGCGGCGGCATGGGAGCTGGAAACCGAATGAGCGCATTGGTGCTGGAAGGGCTGACCAAGGCCTATGACGGCGCGGAGACGATCCGCGGAATCGACCTGACCGTGGCGGCGGGCGAGTTCGTCGTGCTGGTCGGGTCGTCGGGCTGCGGCAAGTCGACCGTGCTCAGGATGATCGCCGGACTGGAAAGCGTGAGCGGCGGCCAGATCCGCATCGGCGATCGCGACGTGACGCGGGTGCCGGCGTCGGACCGCGGCGTGGCGATGGTGTTCCAGTCCTATGCGCTCTACCCGCACATGACGGTCGCGGAAAATCTGAGCTTCGGCCTGAAGAACATGAAGGTCGGCAAGGCGCGGATCGCGGAAAGCGTGGCACATGCGGCGCAAATCCTCGAACTGGACGCGCTGCTCGACCGGATGCCGCACCAGTTGTCGGGCGGGCAGCGGCAGCGGGTCGCGATCGGCCGGGCGATCGTGCGCGATCCGGAAATCTTCCTGTTCGACGAACCGCTGTCCAACCTCGACGCCGACCTGCGGGTCAGGATGCGCCACGAACTGGCGGCGCTGCACCGGCGGCTGGGCGCCACGATGATCTACGTCACCCACGATCAGGTTGAGGCGATGACGCTGGCCGACCGGCTGGTGATCCTCGACCGGGGGCAGATCGCGCAGGTCGGCACCCCGCTGGACGTCTATGACCGGCCGGCCAACGTCTTCACCGCCGGGTTCATCGGCAGTCCACGCATCAACCTGCTGGGCGCGGTAGTGGTCGGGCGCGACGGGGCGGCGACGCTGTTCGAAAGCGCGGGGGGCGTGCGCTTCGCGTGCGACTGCGGGCCGGCGCTGGCGGTCGGGGATCGCGCGACGCTGGGGCTGCGGCCCGAGCATCTGCGGCTGGAGGCGACCGCCGACGGTGTCGCGCTGCCGATGACGGTCGAGGCGGTCGAGGCGCTGGGCCATTCGACCTATCTCTATGGCCAGCTGACGACGGGCGACGCGTTCCGCGCCAAGCTGGACGGGCATCACGCCATTACCGGCGCGGTGACGCTGTACGCCGATCCGGCGCGGCTGCTGGTGTTCGACGGTGACGGGCAGGCGGTAGCGCAGGACCATCCGGATCGGACCCTGCGCAGGCGAACAGGACAGAACGACACAACCGGGCGATCGGTTCCACCTTAACCGATTGCTAGCCTGCGCCAGCTATGATTTAGCCCCACAAGCGGTGAGCCGGGGGCGATCCGCGCAGGCTGCAAGGGATTTGACGGGCGATGGTCGAGACGGCGGTGTTCACTTATGGGTTGTTGGCGAGCTTCATCCTGTCGGCGGCATCCCGCAACCAGCGGATGCAGCGACCGAACCCGCCGATGATGACCTATCTCGGCTATGTGCTGCTGGGCATGTCGGCGGCCGCCGCGGTGCTGCTCGCCGGCTATGCCGTGTGGCAGCTGGCGTAGGGGCTGCCCTGCCACCCCGGACCTGATCCGGGGTTTCTGCGAAAGTCCTCATTACCCGAGTTTTGCGGCACCCCCGCGCAGGCGGGGGTCCAGGGCGACACGCGCCAGCCGCTGTTCTGTGTGGCTCTGGACCCCCGCCTGCGCGGGGGTACGGTGGAGTTGTGGTTCAGCGCGCGGCTTTCGCGGGAGCTGAAGACGCTCCAAGGCAACAAAAACCGGACCGCGCACAACCTTCCAACAACCATCGTACGTTGGCGCACAAGACGGCTTGTCGGGCGTCAGGTTGATCGTTAAACCTGACGCTTCCTTCCGTAGCGATGGCCGCACGAACGGCCACGACGAATCGGAAGACGACAGGAGAGGATTCGGTATGAAATCCGTAACGCGGTTCCGCTTGCTCAGCCTGGCCGGAATGGCCACGGTTATGGTTGCCCCTTCGGTAGCGGCGCAGACCCAGCCCGCGGACACGCCCGCGCCGCCCGCCGGCACGGTGCAGGACGCGGCGGTCCCCGCCGAGGACGGCAACATCATCGTCACGGGCCTGCGCGAAAGCCTGCGCCGCGCGGTCGACATCAAGCGCAACGCCGACAACATCGTCGATTCGATCGTCGCCGACGACATCGGCAAACTGCCCGACCAGAACATCGCCGAGGCGATCCAGCGCATTCCCGGCGTCACCATCTCGCGCGACAATGGCGAGGGGCAATTCATCACCGTCCGCGGCCTGGGGCCGGCATTCAGCACCGCGCTCTACAACGGCCGCATCCTCGCGACCGAGAATCAGGGCCGGGAATTCAGCTTCGACATCCTGCCCGCCGAACTGATAAACCGGGTCGACGTGTCGAAAACGCCGACCGCCGCGCAGATCGAGGGCGGCATCGCCGCGACGGTCGACATGTACACCGCGCGGCCGTTCGACTTTACCGGTACGAAGGTCTCGCTGTCGGCGCAGGCCAATTACGACAAGCTGCGCGGGCAATTCTCGCCCCAGGCGTCGGGGCTGTTCAGCACGACCTTCGGCGGCGGCGATTTCGGCATCCTCGGCGCGTTCTCTTACATCGACCGCAAGATCCAGGGGAAGCGCATCTTCACCGACGGGTGGGAAGCGAACCAGAGCCTCGACCTGAACAGGGACGGCACGCCCGAGTTTCGCGGGGTGTCGGTCCCGACCTATGTCGAATGGGGCAACAACCGCACCAGCCGCAAGCGGCTGTCGGGACTGCTGACCGCACAGTGGCGCGCGACCGACACGCTGCTGCTGACGCTCGACGGGCTGTATTCGCAGCTCGACGTCAACGACGACAACAAGGTGTTCTTCGTGTTCGGGGGGCCGGGCGACGTGACCGCGGCGACGGTCGACCAGAACAACACCGTCACCAGCTATACCGGCATTTCGTCGGGACCGATGTTCACCAACCAGATCCGCCCGCGCCTCGCCACGACCTATCAGGCGGGCGCCAACCTCGCATGGAAGCCGTCCGACCGGCTGACCGGCACGCTCGACTTCTCGTGGTCGAAGGCGGAGGACAATACCGGCGGCAACCAGGCATGGTTCGAAAGCAACCTCGCCACGCCCGGCTATTCGCCGGCCGGCGTGCGCTTCACGATCGGCGGGAACGGGCTGCCGGTCTATACGGGTCTCGGCAACATCCTCGACACGTCGAACGCGAAGGCCGGGTTCCTGACCTATGAAGGGGTCAGCGTTTCCGACGAGATCTATCAGGTCAATTCGAACCTGAAATGGGATGCCGACATGGGCATCCTCACCCGGATTTCGGGCGGCGTGAACTATTCGGACCGCAAAAAGGCGCGCTTCTCGTTCAAGACGCCTGATGCGCTGCAATGCCTGTATTGCGGCGCCGGCGTGTCGATCCCGGGCAGCGTGTTCACCGGCACGGCGGAGGGCACGAACTTCCTCGGCAGCGGCATGTTCGACAGCGACTATCCGACCTATTCGGCGGCCGATCTGGCGAAATACCTGCTGTCCGATGCGGCGATCAACCAGCTGGCCAACCCGGCCGCGGCCCGCGCCGCGCTGGCGGCCAATGGCGGCACCTTCGGCGTCATCCCCGTGCCCGGCAACAGCGGTTCGGCGCAGGAGCGCACCATCGGCGGCTTCGTGCAGGCGTCGCTGGGCGGTGATTTCGGTTCGCGCCGGTGGTCGGGCAATATCGGGCTGCGCTACACCCGCACCGACGTCACCTCGCGCGGGGTGGGACAGGAAATCCTGAGCATCACCACCCCGCCGGGCGGCGGCGATCCGATCGTCAACCTGTCGGCGCCGCAGCCGATCACCGAGACGGGGTCCTACGGCCAGTTCCTGCCGAGCGCCAACTTCAAGCTCGACGTGTTCGAGGACGTCGTGTTCCAGGCGGCGGTCGCCAAGACGCTGACCCGCGCGACCCTGAGCGACCTGCTGCTCATCCGCAACATCAACCCGCGGCCGCGCGAACGGGCGATCACCGACGGCAACCCCGGCCTCGAACCGATGATCGGGTGGAATTACGACGCGGCGCTGACCTGGTATCTCGACCGCTCCAGTTTCCTGAGCGTCGCGCTGTTCGCCAAGGACCTCGACAACCTGTCCGAATCGACGACGACGACGATCCAGGTGCTCGGCCTCGACTTCCGCCGGACCCGGCCGGAGAATATCGGCAGCCGCAGCTATCGCGGCATCGAGTTTTCGGGGCAGTACACCTTCACCGGCCTGCCCGAGCCGCTCGACGGCCTGGGGGTGCAAGCCAATGTCAGCCTGGTCGATCCGGATGCGACGACGTACAATGCCGTCGCCTTCTATGAAAAGGGTCCGTTGCAGGCGCGTATCGCGTACAACTACCGCAATGCGTACGAACAGACGATGCAGGGCAATCGCGGCCAGCCGGTCAATGTCGACGCCTATGGCATCTGGGACGCGAGCATCAACTATGCGCTGAACGATCAGGTGACGTTCTTCGCGCAGGGCCTGAACCTCTTCAACGAAAAGACCTTCCTGTATTCGGTCTACAAGGAACGCGTGATCTCGTTCGAAACCTATGGGCCGCGCTATGCGCTGGGCGTGCGGTTGAACTTCTAGGACAGCACATCCGCACCGTACCCCGGCGGAGGCCGGGGTACGGAATGTCGATCGCTCCTGCCCCTCCCGTCCCGGCACACTACCGCCGAGGACGCTTGCTCATTACCGATCCGCATCAGCAGATGAGGGCATTGCGTTTGCCGCGAGCCGAACGCTGTTCCAATAGGACGCGTACGGGACTGCCGGCGCATTCCCGACGCGAATGAGGAGCCGTCATGACCGATCCGCTGATGAACCTGTACAATCGCGCGCCGATCGCGGTCGATCGTGGCGAGGGCGTCTGGCTGATCGATACCGACGGGCGGCGCTATGTCGACTGCGTCGCGGGCATCGCCACCGACGCGCTGGGCCATGCCCACCCTGCGCTGGTTGCCGCACTGACGCAGCAGGCCGGCAAGCTGTGGCATGTCTCCAACATCTTCCGCATTCCGGGACAGGAGGCGCTGGCGCAGCGGCTGGTCGATGCGTCGTTCGCCGATTGCGTGTTCTTCGCCAATACCGGCACCGAAGCGGTAGAATGCGCGATCAAGACCGCGCGCCGCTATCATCACGTGAACGGCCGGCCGGAACGGATCGACGTCATCGGCTTTGCCGGGTCGTTCCACGGGCGGACCTATGCCGCGATCAACGCGTCGGGCAATGCCGGTTACATGGAGGGCTGCGGCCCGCGCCTGCCGGGCTTCGTCCAGCTGTCGCTCGACGATGCGGCGGGTATCGAGGAAGCCATCGCGCGCCCGACCACCGCGGCGGTGATCATCGAGCCGGTCCAGGGCGAAGGCGGCGCGCGGGCGCTGTCGGGCGAATGGCTGCGGCACCTGCGCGAGCTGACCGGCCGCCACGGCGTCCTGCTGATCCATGACGAGGTGCAGAGCGGCATGGGCCGGACGGGCCGCCTGTTCGCGCACCAGTGGTTCGACGGCGCGGCGCCCGACATCATGGCGCTGGCGAAGGCACTGGGATCGGGCTTTCCGGTCGGCGCCTGCCTCGCCACCGCCGATGCCGCAAAGGGCATGACGCCGGGCGTCCACGGCACGACCTTCGGCGGCAATCCGCTGGCAATGGCGGTCGGCATCGCCGCGTTCGACGCGATCGCCGACGACGCGACGCTCGCCAATGCCCGCGCCGCCAGCGCGGACTTCTTCGAACGGCTCGAAGCCCTGCGCAGTCGCTTCCCCGACGTGATCGCCGAGGTGCGCGGCAAGGGGTTGCTGATCGGCCTCAAGATGATCCCCAATAACCGCGACTTCATGGCCGTGGCGCGCGACCACGGCATTCTGGTCGCCGGGGGTGGCGAGAATTGCGTGCGGCTGCTGCCGTCGCTGTTGATTACGCCCGAGGAGGTCGCCGAGGCGGTCACCCGGCTGGAGGCGGCATGCGGCGCGGCGCGTGGGCATCTGGAGCAGGCGGCATGAACATATTGACCTCGACCTGCCCCGCGACCGGCGAGACGGTCTGGTCCGGCCCCGTCGCCACCCGTGAAGCGGTCGATGCGGCGGTGGCGCGGGCGCGGGCGGCGTTTCGCGACTGGCGCCGGACCGGCGTCGCCGACCGGGTGGCGGTCGCGCGCGCCTATGCCGCGCTGCTCAAGGAGCGCACCGCCACGCTCGCCGAACTGATCGCGCGCGAGACCGGCAAGCCGCTATGGGAAACCACGCAGGAAGTCGGCACGATGGTCGGCAAGGTCGAACTGTCGATCGCCGCGCAGGCCGAGCGTGCCGGCGAGAAGCACGGCGCGATGCCGTTCGGCGCGTCGGTGCTGCGCCACCGCCCGCACGGGGTGATGGCGGTGCTCGGCCCGTACAACTTCCCCGGGCACCTGCCCAACGGCCATATCGTCCCCGCACTGCTGGCCGGCAACACGGTGGTGTTCAAGCCGTCCGAACTGACGCCCGCCGTCGGCGCGGCGATGGCTCAGGCGTGGCACGACGCCGGCCTGCCCGAGGGCGTGCTGGGCGTCGTACAGGGCGCGCGCGACACCGGCGAGGCGCTGGTCGCGGCCGACATCGACGGGTTGCTGTTCACCGGATCGGCAACGACCGGCACACATTTCCGCCGGGCCTTTGCCGACCGTCCGCAAGTGATCCTCGCGCTCGAACTGGGCGGCAACAACCCGCTGATCGCGTGGGACGGCGACGTGGCGGAGATCGCGGCGACGATCGTCCAGTCGGCCTATGTCACCACCGGCCAGCGTTGCTCGTGCGCGCGGCGGCTGATCGTGCCCGAGGGTGCGTTCGGCGATGCGGTGGTGGACGCGGTCGTTGCGCTGATCCCGCAGCTGCCGATCGGGCACTGGGACGAGAATCCCTATATCGGGCCGCTGATTTCCGACGCCGCCGCCGCGACCGCCGCACGGCAGGTCGACGCGCTGCGCGCCGCCGGGGCCCGTGCGATCGTGCCGTTCGGCGGCGTCGCCGGCCGCAGCGCCGCGTTCGTCACCCCCGCGCTGCTCGACGTGACCGGCGTCACCATACCCGACGAGGAAATCTTCGCGCCGGTCCTGCAAGTCCGCCGGGTCGCCGACTTCGACAGCGCCGTCGCCGCCGCCAACGACACCCGCTTCGGCCTGTCCGCCGGGCTGCTGACCACCGACGACGCGCTGTGGGACCGGTTCGTGGTCGAGGCGCGCGCCGGCGTCGTCAACCGCAACCGCCCGACCACCGGCGCGGCGGGCGCGCAGCCGTTCGGCGGGATCGGCGATTCGGGCAATCACCGTCCCAGCGCCTATTACGCCGCCGATTACTGCGCCTATCCGATGGCGAGTTTCGAGGCGGGCAGCGCCGCGGGCAATGCCGATGCATTGCGCCCGATGCTGCGCGCCCCTGCCGCCTGATCCGGAAAGTATGATGACCGATTTCATCCCCTCCGACGCCATCCGCACCCGCTTTTCCGAAGCGATGTCGGCGATGTACCGCGCCGAAGTGCCGCTCTACGGCGACCTGCTGTCGATCGTCGTCGAGGTGAACGAACGCACCCTGACCGAGCGCCCCGATGTCGCGGCGGATCTGGCGGCGGCAGGGGAACTCGACCGGCTCGACGTCGAGCGGCACGGCGCGATCCGCGTCGGCACGCCCGCCGAACTCGCCATGCTGCGCCGCGCCTTTGCGGTGATGGGGATGCACCCGGTCGGCTATTACGACCTGTCGGTGGCCGGCGTGCCGGTTCATTCGACCGCGTTCCGCCCGATCGACGCGGCGGCGCTCACCGCCAACCCGTTCCGCGTCTTCACCTCGCTGCTGCGGCTCGAACTGATCGGGGACGACGCGCTGCGCGCCGAGGCGGAGGCGATCCTGTCCACCCGCCGCATCTTCACCGACGACGCCATCCGCCTGATCGAACGTGCCGAGGCCGAGGGCGGGCTGGACGATGGCGCTGCCGACCGCTTCGTCGCCGGACTGCTCGAAACCTTTCGCTGGCACGGCGATGCGCGGGTCGATGCCGCCGGCTATGCCCGGCTGAACGGCGCGCACCGGCTGATCGCCGATATCGTGGCGTTCCGTGGGCCGCACATCAACCACCTGACCCCGCGCACGCTCGACATCGACGCCGCGCAGGCGGAGATGGAGCGCCGCGGGATCGATGCGAAGGCGGTGATCGAGGGGCCGCCGCCGCGCGCCGTCCCGATCCTGCTGCGCCAGACCAGCTTCAAGGCGATCGAGGAGGGCGTGACCTTCCCCGGCGACCAGCCCGGACAGCACACCGCGCGCTTCGGCGAAATCGAACAGCGTGGCGCGGCGCTGACGCCCAAGGGCCGTGCGCTCTACGACCGGCTGCTGGCACAGGCGCGGCAGGGTAGTGGCGACTATGCCGCGCGGCTGGCGGATGCGTTCGCCGACTTCCCCGACACGATCGATGCCCTGCGCGAACAGGGTCTCGCCTATTTCCGCTACAAAGCGATCGGTGCCGCGCCGCGGACCGGCGACCTGACCGACTGGATCGCGGCGGGACGGGTACGCGCGGTACCGCTGGTGTACGAGGATTTCCTGCCGGTCAGCGCCGCGGGCATCTTCCAGTCGAACCTCGGCGGCGCGACACAACGCAGCTATGGCGCGGCGGCGGCGCAGGCGGCGTTCGAGGCCGCGCTGGGCGCGCCGGTGCAGGACGAACTGGCGCTCTATGCCGCGACCGAGGCCCGGTCGATCGCCGCGCTGCGAACGCACCTGCGCGACGCGGCGTGACGGCCGCGGTCGATGCGCTGTCCGCTCGGCTGACGGCGGCCGGGTTCGCCGGCGATGTCGAGGCGGGGCTGGGCGCGCGGCAGGTCGCGGCGACCGACAATTCGATCTATCAGGTGCGCCCGGCGGCGATCGTCTATCCCCGCAGCGCGAGCGACGTCGCGCTGCTGGTGCGCGCGGTGCGCGATACCGACCTCTCGTTCACCGCGCGCGGCGGCAATACCGGGACCAACGGCCAGTCGCTCAACGACGGGATCATCGTCGACTTCGCGCGCCACATGCGCGGCATCGGCGCGTTCGACCCGGACCGAAACACCGTGACGGTCGAGCCGGGCGTCGTCCTCGACCAGCTCAACGCGTTCCTCGGGGACCATGGCCGCTTCTTCCCGCCGATGGTGTCGACCGCCAGCCGCGCGACGATCGGCGGCATGGTCGCGACCGATGCGTCGGGCAAGGGATCGCGCCGCTGGGGCAAGACGTCGGACTATATCGTCGCACTCGACCTGATATTGTCCGACGGGACGGAATGGCGCGCCGAGCCGATGACGCGGGCGGCGGCGGAGGCGATCGCCGCGGGCAGCGGCATCGTCGCCGCCATCCACCGCGAGGCGCTGCGCATCGTCACCACCCGCGCCGCCGATATCGCCGCGACCTTTCCCGACATGAACCGCGGGCTGACCGGCTATAACCTGCAAAAGGCGTATGACGCCGATGCCGACCGGTTCTTCCTCGCCTTCCTGCTCGCCGGGTCGGAGGGGACGCTGGCGCTGATCCGCTCGATCACGCTGCGGGTCGCGCCCAAACCCGCCAGGCGCGCGCTGGCGGTGATCCGCTACGCCGCGTTCGACACCGCGATGCGCGACGTGCAGCGGCTGATCGCCGCCGATCCGGTCGCGATCGAGATCATCGACGACAAGGTGCTGGGCGTCGCGCAGGACGACATCATCTGGGCGAGCGTCGAAGGGCTGCTCGGCGGCAGCGACAGGCCGGTCGCCGCCATGAACTTCGTCGAATTCACCGCCGACGACGATGCGGCCATCGACGCCGGTCTCGCCGCACTGGCGGCGATCGGGCCGCAGGGCGATTGCCGGATCGTGCGCGACGACGCAGCGATCGGTCAGTTGTGGAGCCTGCGCGAGAAGTCGGTCGGGCTGCTCGCACGGCTGGGTGGCGCGCGGCAGGGGGTGCCCTTCGTCGAGGATACCGCCGTGCCGCCGGAAAGGCTGGCCGATTTCGTCGCCGAGTTCCGCGCGCTGCTTGACGGCCACGGCCTGAGCTATGGCATGTTCGGCCATGCCGATGTCGGCTGCCTGCACGTCCGCCCGTTCCTCGACCTGCGCGATCCCGATCAGGCGGCGCTGATCCGCCCGATCTCCGACGCGGTGGCGCAACTGACGAGGGCCTATGGCGGGCTGCTGTGGGGCGAGCATGGCCGCGGCTATCGCGGGGAGTTCTCGCCGCTGTTCTTCGGCAGCCTGTATCCCGAACTGCAACGGCTGAAGGCGGCGTTCGACCCCGACAACCGCCTCAATCCCGGCAAGCTCGCCGCGCCCGCCGGACAACCGGTCGACCGGATCGACGGCGTACCGTTCCGTGGGGAGCACGACCGCGGGATCGCCGCCCCGCATGCACAGGCGTTCGACCGCGCGGTGGCGTGCAACGGCAACGGCGCCTGTTTCGGCTGGAGCGCGCAGGACCTGATGTGCCCGTCGTACAAGGCGACGCGCGACCGCGCCCAGTCGCCCAAGGGCCGCGCGGCATTGCTGCGCGAATGGGCGCGGCTCGATTCGATTCCCCGCCCGACCCCGGCCGAGCGTGCCGACCACGCCGCGATCGAGCGCGATACGCAGGCGTCGCTCGCCACCTGTCTGTCGTGCAAGGCGTGCACGACGCTGTGCCCGGTGCGGGTCGACGTGCCGACGATGGCGTCGCGCTTTGCCGAGCGGCACTGGGCGAAGCGCACCCGCCCCCTGACCCACCATGTCGTCGCGCGGATGGAGGCGATGCTGGCGGCGGGACGGCGGATGCCGCGGTTCGCCAATGCGATCGCCCGCACCGGCGTGGCGCAGGCGCTCGGCTATGTCGACCTGCCCGCCTTTACCAAGCAGACCGACAGATTGCCGCCGGTCGCGACCCCCAAACGACTGGCGGCGCTATCGGCAGAGGACCGGGCAGACACCGTCGTGCTGGTCGAGGACAGTTTCACCGCCAGCTTCGATCGCGGGGTGACCGCCGCCGCCGCGCGCGTCCTGACTGCCTGCGGCCATCGCGTGTGGCGCGTGCCGCCGCGGCGCAACGGCAAGGTGCTGCACCTGCTGGGGATGCGCGACCGCTTCGTGGCGGTGGCGGTGGCGCGGATGGCCGAGGCGCGCGGGCTGGCCGACACCGGCGTCCAGCTGATCGGGATCGACGCCGCCACCGCGCTGATGTTCACACAGGAATATGCAGAGGCGACCGGCGACGCGATCGAGGTCGCCGGGCTGGAGACGGTGCTGGCCGATGCCGTGCGCAACGGTCGCGTGCCTGCCCTGGCGCCCGACCCGCAGCCGCTGCGGCTGCTCGGCCATTGCACCGAACAGGCGCTGCGCCCGCAGGCGCTGTCGCACTGGGCCGAGGCGCTGGCCGGGTTCGGCATCGCCGCCACCCCGACGAAGACCGGCTGTTGCGGGATGGCCGGGATGTTCGGGCACGAGGCGCGCAACCAGCGGCTGTCGCACGATATCTTCGCGCTCGGCTGGGCGGCGGTGACACGGGACGACGCGATGCTCGCCACCGGCTTTTCCTGCCGCTGCCAGACGAAGCGGATGACCGGCCGCCGCCCGCTCCACCCGGTCGAGGCGATCGACCGGCGGCTTCACGCCTCCGACGCGGCTTCGTCCAGCAGCCAGTCGCGGAACCGGTCGAACAACGGACTGCGCACCCCGCCGCGCGGCCAGACGAGGTAATATGCCTCACGCGCGCTGAGCGGCACGGCGAGCGGCACGACCAGCGTGCCCGCCGCCAGTTCGGGGCGGATCAGGAACGACGGGATCAGCGCGACCCCCATCCCCGCCGCCGCCGCATGCGCCAGCATCAGGAAATGTTCGTACACCGGCCCTTCCGCCGCCGCATCGGCCATGCCGGCGGCGGCGAACCAGCGCCCCCATGCATCGGGCCGCGCCTCCAGCGACAGCAGCGCGTGGCGCGGCAGGTCGGCCGGGCGCGCCACCGGATGCTGCGCCAGCCAGTCGGGCGAACACACCGCCACGACATCCTCGTGGAACAGCAGCGCATGGTCCGCCCCCGGCCAGTCGGGCAGGCCGAAATGGATCGCCGCGTCGAAGCGTTCCCCGGCGAAATCGAAGGTGTAGGACCGCGCGGCGATGTTCACCAGCAATTCGGGATGGCGCGCCGACAGCCCCGGCAGCCGCGGTGCCAGCCAGCGCATGCCGAAGCTGGGCAACGTCGCGATGGTCAGCGCGCGGTCGTCGGGCGGGACCAGCAGCCGGCGGGTCGCGCTGCGCACCCGTTCGACCGCCGGACCGACCGCCGCGGCATAGGCGATCGCCGCCGGGGTCGGGGTCACCCGCCGCCCGCGCCGTTCGAACAGCTCCGTGCCCAGCCAGTCCTCCAGCAGCGCGATCTGCCGGCTGATCGCACTCTGCGTCAGCGCCATGCGCTGCGCCGCACGCGAGAAGCTGCTCGTCTCGACCGCGGCGAGGAAACTGGCGAGTGCCGGCAGCGGCGGCAGTTCGCGGCGGTGCACGTCGGGCGGATCGATCGGCATGGGCCTGCCACGCTGGCACCCCTGCCCCCCGCACGCAAGCGGCCGCGCGTCCGGCCCACAGGTCCGGCCGGTGGTTCCCGCCGGACGGCGCTACCGGGGCAAGCGGCGGATCATCCCGCGCGCAGCGGCCCCAGGTCGCCCAGCCCCACCGTCCCGCTCGCCATCGCCAGCATCCGGTCGAGCGACACCTTGGCGCGCACCCGCAGCCCTTCCTCGATCTCGATCCTGGGGGACAGGTCGCGCAACGCGATGTAGAGCTTTTCCAGCGTGTTGAGCGCCATATACGGGCAGATGTTGCAGTTGCAGTTGCCGTCCGCGCCCGGCGCGCCGATGAACTGCTTGTGCGGCAGCGCCTTTTCCATCTGGTGGATGATGTGCGGTTCGGTCGCGACGATCAGCGTGTCGCCGGGGAAGTCGGCGGCATAGGCGAGGATGCCGCTGGTCGACCCGACATAATCGGCATGGTCGAGGATGATCGCCGGGCATTCGGGATGCGCCGCGACCGGCGCGCCGGGATATTGCGCCTTGAGCTTCAACAACTCGGTTTCGCTGAACGCTTCGTGGACGATGCACACGCCCGGCCACAACAGCATCTCGCGCCCGGTCTTGCGCGTCAGATATCCACCCAGATTGCGGTCGGGACCGAAGATCACCTTCTGGTCGGCGGGCAGCTGCGACAGGATCTTTTCCGCCGACGACGAGGTGACGATGATGTCGCTGAGCGCCTTCACCTCGGTCGAACAGTTGATGTAGGTCAGCGCGATGTGATCGGGATGCTGCGCGCGGAACGCGGCGAACTGTTCGGGCGGGCAGCTGTCCTCCAGCGAACAGCCCGCGTCCATGTCGGGCAGGATCACGGTCTTGTCGGGCGACAGGATTTTCGCCGTCTCCGCCATGAAGCGCACGCCGCAGAACGCGATGACATCGGCATCGGTCGCCGCCGCCTTGCGGCTCAGGTCGAGGCTGTCGCCGACGAAATCGGCGAGGTCCTGTATCTCGGGCTTCTGGTAATAATGACCGAGGATGACGGCGTTGCGCTCGCGGCGCAGCCGGTCGATCTCGGCCAGCAGGTCGGTGCCGGTGGGCAGTTCGGTGCGCGCGTTCATCATCGTCTCCTCGAGCTGGCAAATGCCACCTCATCTTCCGTTCGTGCTGAGTAGGGGCTGAGCGAAGTCGAAGACCCGTATCGAAGCACCTGCCCCAAGCAGTCCTTCGATACGCTGTTTCGACAGGCTCAACAGCTACTCAGGACGAACGGGCATTTCATCTTGAACCGGCCCCTAATGTGCCGAAGCCGGCTTGTCACCGCCGATTGCCGAGCACCTCGGCCGGCGGGGCGGACACGTCCCAGCGCTCCCCGTCCCGCAAGCCCCGCTCCGCCGGAAATGTCACCACCACCCGCACGTCGCGCTCGCCCGCTGCCGCCAGCGGCGCTGCCAGCACCCGTGCCAGTCCAGCCCGCGCCATCTCGCGCGCCTGTGCCAGCCGTTCGGGGCTGCGCGCCTCGCGCTCGGCGCGGTTCTGCGCCACGCTCGACACCCGCTGCGCCAGCGCCGCCGCCGCCTCGCGCGTTACGTAGACTCCATTGGTCTGGACCAGCGTCCGTGCCGCCTCGTCGATATTGGGCTTCGCGACCGTGACGTCGGGGGCGTCGACCACCAGCGTGCGGGTGTCGGCCGACCAGCTCAGCTGCCCCTCGCCGATCCCGCCCAGGTCGACGAAATAATCGACCGCATAGGGCATCTTCACCACCTGGTCCGAGCGCAGCCAGCCGAAGCCGCGCGTGTCGCTGGCGCTCGCCTGCAGCGTGCCGGTGAGCGACGCGACCTTCAGCGCGCTCGCGCCCGACAGCCGCGCGGTGATGATCCGCGTCACCGCCTGCCCGCTATCGGGTTCGGTGGTGACGACATAGCGTTCCTGATAGCGCTGCCACGCCACCCAGCCGCCGATGCCCAGAGCCAGCAGCACGACGACGGCGACGATCAGCCGGATCGCCTGCGGCCTCACATGCGATGCCATGTCGCCCCCTCCTGCCGCACGATCCCGCGCTGTTCCATGTCGATCAGGTGCGCCAGCACCGACCGCTCCGCCGCGCCGAGCAGCCTGGGGTGCAGCCCGGCATACATGCCCGCGACCATTGCCGGCACGTCATGGGTCCCGCGTTCGATCGCGCGCGCGATCTGTCCCTCGCGCTGCTTGCGGTGGCCCAGCATCCCGCGCACCAGCCGCCTCGGATTGTCGACCGCGTCGCCATGCGCCGGATAATAGACCCGGTCCTCGCGCCCCAACAGCTTGTCGAGGCTGGCCATGTAATCGCCCATGTCGCCATCGGGCGGCGAAACGATCGTCGTCGACCAGCCCATGACATGGTCGCCGCTGAACAGCGCGCCGCTTTCGGGCAGCGCGAACGCCAGATGGTTCGACGTGTGCCCCGGCGTCGCGACCGCGACCAGCGTCCAGCCGTCGCCCGCCACCGCCTCGCCATCGGCCAGCACCCGGTCGGGGCGATAGTCGACGTCGAACGCGGCATCGGCGCGCGGGCCGGCATCGTCCATCGTCAGCGGCGCACAACCGATGATCGCCGCGCCGGTGCGATCGGCCAGCGGCCGGGCAGCCGGACTATGGTCGCGGTGGGTATGGGTGCACAGGATCGCCGCGACCTGCCGGTCGCCGACCGCGGCCAGCAGCGCGTCCAGATGCACGTCGTCGACCGGCCCCGGATCGATCACCGCCACCGCACCGCTGCCGCCGACGACGAAGCTCTGCGTGCCGGTATGGGTATAGGGCGATGCGTTGCGCGCCAGCACGCGCGTCACCAGCGGTTCGAGCGGCTGGGCGATACCGGGGGAAAATTCGGCCATTGCTCCGGGAGATGGCGGCTGGGGGCGCGCGATGCAAGGCGATGGTCGCAGCGACGGGCCGGCCGGCGCGATGCCGGCCGGCCCTGCCGCGGGCGAACGGGGCAGAACGTCCGCGGACCCGGTGTCAGTCCTCCGAATCGATCTCGGACTGGATTTCGCGAATGCTGTCGTCGATGCCCGCCAGTGCGCTGGTGCGGGCGATGGCGGGCATGTCCTTGTTCGCCATGATCGAGGCGCGTGCCGAGCGCAGCCCGGCCAGTGCCGCGCGCTGCCCCTGCCGCGCATAGACCTGTCCCTGCGCCGCCTGCGCTTCGCCCTGCGCCGCCCGCGCCGCACTGATCGCCGCCAGCTTCGCCCCCTGTTCGGCGCGGAACTGCGCGTCGCGGGTGACGATGCGGATGCGGTCGGAACAGATCACCGTGACCTGCTTGCCGCCCTCCATCCGGGTCATGCTGGTCTGCCGGGCATCGCCGGGGCCGCAATTTGCACTGACGACCCTGACGTCGGGAATGTCGCTGACGCTCTGACCCAGCAGCTTGCCGTCGCCGTCGAATTTCTGGACAACGATCTTGCGCACCGCTCCTTGTGCCGGGGCCGCCGGCGCCGCCGGGGCGGCCGGTACGGCAGGACGCGCGGCGATCGCAGGCGCCGCCGGCTGCACGGCCCGGGCCGGTGCGGCGATCGCCGGCGGCGGTGCCGGCTCGGCGGGCGCGGGCAGCGGTGCCGCCGTCGCCGCCTGCACCGGGACGATCGCCGCCACCGGGGCGAGCGCGGCTGCCGCCTTCGCCTCGACGCTCGCGATCTCGACGCCGGTCGCGTCCTCCACCTTGCCGCGCAACGTCTCGGCGGCTTCCGTTCCCGACGCGGTGATGCCGAGGCCGATCACGGCCAGCGCCAGCGTGGCGCCGCCGGCGATCCGGCGGGTGGCGGGCGACATCACCCGATGCTTCGACAACATGATGAGTCTCCCCTTCAGTTCATGGACGCCGTGCAGGTGGCAGGCGGCGGACAGCCCCTGCCCGTGCGCGGACTTGACGATGGCGGTGGCGTAGGCGTGGCGGACTTGCGGTGTGGCGCGCGCCAGCACCATCGCATCGCACGCCATTTCCTGGTCGGCCCGGAACGCCCGAAACGCGCGCCACGCGACCGGATTGAACCAGTGGCACCCCAGCACGACCAGCGCGAACCAGTTGGCGAGCAGGTCGCCCCGGGCATGGTGGCCCAGCTCGTGCGCCAGCGCCAACGCCTGTTCGCGCTCGTCATAGCGTTCGCGGAAATCGACCGGCATCGCGACATAGCGGTGGAACACCCCGAACGCGAGCGGCCCGGCGGCATGGCGCGTCTCGATCATCCGGACATGCCCTCCGGCGATGCCCTTCGCCCGGCCCGATGCCAGCACCTTCGCACAGAAACGGTTGTGCCGGACGATGTGCCACGCGACGAAGCCGACCGCGCCCAGCAGCCACAGGCCGATCACCGCCAGCGGCACGTCGGCCATGCCCCAGCCCTGCGGCAGCGCCGGCACCTCGGCCACCGGCACGCCCAGCATGATGACGCCGGGTTCGGTCGCCGCACCGATCGGCGCGATGTCGACCGGGCGCCACGCATCGGGAATGGGCGGCAGGATCATGCGCAGCGCGGGCAGCGCCCACAGCGCATAGGCCGCCTGCGGACCGAAGCGCCGCGCGACGGGCCCCCGCAGCATCAGCACCAGCACCATCAGCAGCGTCGTCGCCGCGATCGTTTCCACCGCCCATCCGATCATTGTTTCAGCGCCTTCAACAGAGCCTCGATCTCGTCGATTTCCTTCGCGCTCAACTGGTCGCGTTCGGCCAGGTGCGCGACCAGCGGCGTCAGGCTGCCGCCGAACAGCCGGTCGATGAACTTCTGCGATTCGCCCGCGACATATTCCTCGCGCGCGACCAGCGGGCGATAGCGATAGCGCCGCCCGTCCTCCTCCGCGTCGATCACCTGCTTGGCGAGCAGCCGGCCCAGCAGCGTCTTGACGGTGTTCGCGCTCCAGTCGCGCGCCGGGGCGACGCGTTCGACCACCTCCTGCGCGGTAAGCGGGTTCTGGTCCCAGAGCACTTCCATCACGGCATGCTCGGCATCGCTGATTCGTTCGGCCATGGCAGATGACTACACCCGTGGTCGTTACGTTTACAAGCGTAATCTTGTCTGCCGCCGCAACCTGTCGGGATGGCTTACACCTGCCCGGGATGGTGAAGCGCCGTTAACCGTCGAAACCCGCCGAAACCAGCCTGCCGGGAAAATGGCACAATTGCTGCGAGGGTATTGGCACCCGATGCGTTCGCGCTTCAATTCGGGCGGACCGGCACCTCCTCCAGTTGCCGGTCCGCCCACCCCGGGTCTTCCCCCGCCGATGCACGTCGATCTTGCGAAGACGCCTGCCGCCGGTCGCGCAGTTCGCAGGGACATGGCGAAGATGTCGGACGAAAATAGTGCAGGAATACTACGGACCCAACGGCGGCACTGCCGGGTTTATCCCGCCTGACCACAGGGGAAACTCCATGCACACCGCGGGACTTGTTGCCATCGGCGGACTGTTGGCGTTCGCCACGTCGGCCTGCGTGAACCCGTCGGCGCGCATCGCGTCCTCGCTGGAGGGCTATGGCTTCGCGCCCGACCAGTCGCGATGCGTCGGCGACCGGCTGGAAGCGAACCTGTCGCTGGGCCAGTTGCAACAGCTGGGCAACGCTGCACGCGCCGCGCGCGAGGGCGATACCACGCCCGGCCGGCTGACCGTCGGCGACTTCGTCCGCGCCGCCGGCGCGGTCAAGGACCCCCGGGTCCCGCTGGAGGTCGCCCGCGCCGCCGCCGGTTGCGGCGTCGTGACCAACCCGCCCGCACGCTGATCCCTCTCACCCACCCACGGAGACACCCGATGAACACCGATACCCTGACCGGCGCCGCCACCGACCTTGGCGGCAAGCTCAAGGAAGGCCTTGGGACCGCCACCGGTGACCGGACGCTGCGCGACGAGGGCAAGGCCGACCAGCTCGGCGGCAAGGTCCAGCAGCGTTACGGCGAGGCGAAGGACACGATCGAGGACACGCTCCGCCCGGTGATCGATCAGGTCCGCCAGTTCGTGCGCGATCGCCCGTTTGCCTCGGCCGCGCTGGGCGGCGTGCTGGGCATCGCGCTCATCAACACGCTGCGCGGCAAGTAATCGGCAGCCTGGGGCAACGCTCGATCCATCCCCCTCGCATCGGCCGTCATCCCGGCGAAGGTCGGGATCGCCCCATGACGGCACGGCGCAGGAGCCGCTCGAGACCCCGGCCTTCGTTGGGGTGACGGTCCGATGCGACGGGGAACGGCTTCCCACGAAAAAGCCCGACCGCATCGCTGCGGCCGGGCTTTTCATTGTCGAACGGGGCGGATCAGGCGACCTTGTCGCCGCCCAGCAGCTCGGCCAGCTCGCCGCTCTCGTACATCTCCATCATGATGTCCGATCCACCGACGAACTCGCCGCCCACGTAGAGCTGCGGGATGGTCGGCCAGTCCGAATAGGCCTTGATCCCCTGGCGGATACCCTGGTCCTGCAGCACGTCGACGCTTTCGAACTGGGTGTTCAGGTGGTTCAGGATCGCCACCGCGCGGCTGGAAAAGCCGCATTGCGGAAACAGCGGGCTGCCCTTCATGAACAGCACCACCGGGTTGTTCTTTACCACCGCATCGATGCGGGCGTTGGTATCGTCGGTCATCGTCATATCCTTGCTGTCGCCCGGCGGGCGCTTCATGCCTGTGGAGTGGGGACGCCGGTGGTCAGTTGCAATGCGTGCAGTTCGCCGCCCATCCGTCCGCCCAGCGCCGCATAGACCGCGCGCTGCTGCGCGATGCGCGGTTTGCCGCGAAAGCTTTCCGACACCACGCGCGCGGCATAATGGTCGCCGTCGCCCGCCAGATCGGTGATCTCGACCACCGCATCGGGAATCGCCGCGACGATCAGCGCCTCGATCGCCTGTGCTTCCATCGGCATCACATGCTCTCCAGCAGCTGGCGACGCGCCTCGACCTCGCAATCGGCCATCGCCTGACGGATCGACGCCTCGTCGCAATCGACGCCGGCGGCCGCCAGGTCGGAAATCAGCTTGCGCACGACGTCGTCGTCGCCGACTTCCTCGAAATCGGCCTGTACGACCGACGTGGCATAGGCGTCCGTCTCGGCCGGGGTCAGCTCCATCCGCTCGGCCGCCCAGTGGCCCAACAGCTTGTTGCGCCGCGCGGTCACGCGGAACGCCATCTCGCCATCGCGGGCGAACTTGGCCTCGAAGGCACGTTCCCGGTCGTCGAACGTCGTCATGCTATTCCCCTACTCGTCCCTCCCGCCCGAGATAGGACGCAGCCGGGTTCCGCGCAACGGCGCGCGCAACGCGTCGCCACGCCTCCCCAGAACCGGCACGGCCGTTGGCATAAGATGGCGCGAAGGCGCAGAGAGAGGGCCTGGGGCAGTCGCTGCCGACCGCCAATGCCTTTTCCCCTGCCGGAGCCCGATCCGCCTGCGGGGAAATGTTACCCCAGCGAAGGCTGGGGGTCTCACACGATCCCTGCTGCGTGCTGCCACGGGATATCCCGGCCTTCGCCGGGAGACGTCCGGTTCCATTCGATCGGATCAGACCCTACGGGCGGCGAAAGCCGCTATCACGGCAGGCCAGATCTCTCCGCGCCTCCGCGTGAAAACCCCTGCCTCGCTACGGCACCACCACCAGCTTCCCGATCACCGCCCGCCCGGCCAGCGCCGCGATCGCCTCGCCGCCGCGCTCCAGCGGGAACGTCCCCGTCACGCGCGGCGCGATCGCCCCTTCGTCCCACAGCCGGAACAGCGTCGCGACATGCGCCGCGTTCGCCGCCGGATCGCGCATCGCGAACGCGCCCCAGAACACGCCGCACACGTCGCAGCTCTTGAGCAGCGTCAGGTTGAGCGGCAGCTTCGGGATGCCCGCCGGGAAGCCGACCACCAGATAGCGCCCCTCCCACCCGACGCTGCGCAGCGCGGGTTCGGCATAGTCGCCGCCGACCGGATCGAACACGATGTCCGCGCCCTGCCCGCCGACCGCGGCCTTGAACGTATCGGCCAGCGCCTTCGACGCCACCTTGTCGAACGGGGCATGGGGGTAGACGACCACTTCGTCCGCCCCCGCCGCGCGGGCTGCCGCCGCCTTTTCCTCCGACGATACCGCCGCCACGACCCGCGCGCCGAACGCCTTGCCCAGTTCGATCGTCGCCACCCCGACGCCGCCCGCCGCCCCCAGCACCAACAGCGTCTGCCCCGCGGCGATCCGCCCGCGATCGACCAGCGCATGGATCGCGGTGGCATAGGTCAGCAGCAACGCCGCGCCCTCTTCGAAACTGCGGTCTGGCGGCAGGCGGTGGAGCGCCGCTGCCGGCACCGCCACTTTCCCGACCATGCCGCCATGCCCGGTGACCGCGATCACCCGGTCGCCGACCGCCCAGCCGGTGACGCCCTCGCCGACGCTGTCGATCACGCCCGCCACCTCGCCGCCCGGCGCGAACGGCCGTGCCGGACGGAACTGATACCGGTCCTCGATGATGAGCACGTCGGGATAGTTGACCGCGCACGCCTTCACCGCGACGACGACCTGCCCCTTGCCTGGCTGCGGATCGGGCAGTTCGCCGATCGTCAGCGTGTCAGGCCCGCCCGGCTCCGTCGACAACAACGCCCGCATCACCGCTCTCCTGATGGAGCCACGGTCGCGCATGGGACACGCCGGACTCGTATTTCGAAATCGCGGTATCTTGTGCCAGCGTCATGCCGATCTCGTCCAGCCCTTCCATCAGGCACCGGCGACGAAACGGATCGAGGGTAAAGGCGAAGCGATCCTGATACGGCGTGGTGACCGTCATCGTCTCCAGATCGACGGCGACCGGCTGGTCCCTCGCCACCTCGACCAGCCGGTCGATCGCGTCCTGCGGCAGCACGACCGTCACGATCCCGTTCTTGATCGCGTTGCCCGAAAAGATGTCGGAAAAGCTCGGCGCGATCACCGCGCGGACGCCCATGTCGGTCAGCGCCCATGCGGCATGTTCGCGGCTGGAGCCGCAGCCGAAATTCTCGCCCGCGATCAGGATCGGCGCCCCAGCATAGCGCGGATCGTCGAACAGGTTGCCGGGTTCGGCGCGCACGCTCTCGAACGCGCCCTTGCCCAGCCCCTCGCGCGTCGTGGTCTTCAGCCAGTGCGCCGGAATGATGATATCGGTGTCGATATTCTTGGCACCCCATGGATAGGCGCGCCCGTCGACATGGACGATCGGCTCCATCAGGCGCGCTTGTCCTGCGGCGGGGCGGGCTTCGCCACCGCCGGGCGCACCGACGCATAGGCCGCCGCCATCCCGCTCAACACCGCGCCTGCGATCAACGCGACCAGAACCCGCTTCATATGCCTACTCCGTCACCAGTTCGCGTACATCGGCCAGCCGCCCGGTCACCGCCGCCGCCGCCGCCATCGCGGGGGACAGCAGGTGCGTCCGCGCCCCCGGTCCCTGCCGTCCTACGAAATTGCGGTTGCTGGTGGAAGCGCAGCGTTCGCCCGGCGGCACCTTGTCCGGGTTCATCGCCAGGCACATCGAACAGCCCGGTTCGCGCCATTCGAACCCGGCTTCGGTAAAGATGCGGTCGAGCCCCTCGGCCTCGGCCTGCCGCTTGACCAGCCCCGATCCGGGCACGACCAGCGCCTGCTTGATGCCGCCCGCGACATGCCGCCCCTTCACCACGCTGGCCGCGGCGCGCAGGTCCTCGATCCGGCTGTTGGTGCAACTGCCGATGAAGATGTAGCTGACGGGCACGTCCTGCATCCGCATGCCCGGCGTCAACCCCATGTAATCGAGCGACTTCTGCGCCGCGACGCGCTTCGATGCGTCCGCGAAGCTGTCGGGCGAGGGGACGACCCCGGTGATCGGCACCACGTCCTCGGGACTCGTACCCCAGGTCAGCGACGGCGCGATGTCGCTGGCGTGCAACTGCACCACCCGGTCGTACCGCGCGCCCGCGTCGGTCGGCAGCGTCCGCCAATACTCGACCGCCCGGTCCCAATCGGCCCCGGCCGGCGCCATCGGCCGCCCCTTCAGATACGCGAAGGTCGTCTCGTCGGGCGCAATCAGCCCGGCGCGCGCCCCGCCCTCGATCGACATGTTGCTGACCGTCAGCCGCCCCTCGATCGACAGGTCCCGGATCACCTCGCCGGTATATTCGACGACATAGCCGGTGCCGCCCGCCGCGCCGGTCCTGCCGATGATCGCCAGCACCACGTCCTTGGCCGACACGCCATAGCCCAGCGTCCCGTCGACGCGGATCTCCATCGTCTTCGACTGTTGCAGCAGCAGCGTCTGCGTCGCCAGTACATGCTCGACCTCGCTGGTGCCGATCCCGAACGCCAGCGCGCCCAGCGCCCCGTGTGCGCTGGTATGGCTGTCGCCGCAGACCAGCGTCGTGCCCGGCAGGGTGAAGCCCTGTTCCGGCCCCACGACATGGACGATGCCCTGTTCGGCCGCCGTCGCATCGATATAGCGGATGCCGAAATCGGGTGCGTTCTTCTCCAGCGCTGCCAGCTGCTGCGCGCTCGCCGGATCGGCGATCGGCAGGCGATGGCCCGCCGCATCGACCCGCGGCGTCGTCGGCAGGTTATGATCGGGCACCGCCAGCGTCAGTTCGGGCCGCCGCACCCGCCGCCCGGCGGCGCGCAGGCCGGCAAACGCCTGCGGACTGGTGACTTCATGGACGAGATGCCGGTCGATATAGATCAGGCAGGTGCCGTCATCCCGCCGTTCGACGACGTGATCGTTCCAGATTTTCTCGTACAAGGTCTGCGGAGCGCTGTTCATGTCCGCGCGTTAACCGAAAACCATCGGCGACGGAAGGTCGTGCGACATTTTATTACCGAAACGGGAGTTTCGTACTGCCCGGCGGACCCTTCGTAGATGATATACGTTTCCGCCGATCACCGCTCGCGACGGGGACTGCGCATGGCTCGACCGACCGACCCCGCCCCCGGCGGGGACGCTGCCCGCAACGGACGCGCACTCGACGCGATGAACGCGTTCCTCGCCGATGTCCGCGACGGGCTGGGGCCGTATCTCGCCATCTACCTCGTCTCGGTGCGCGGGCCGACACATGGCTGGGACGAGGCGACGGCGGGCATGGTGATGACCATCGCCGGCATCGCCGGGCTGCTGGCGACGACACCGGCGGGGGCGCTGGTCGACCGAATCCGCGCCAAGCGCGCGCTGCTGGTCGTCGCCGCGCTGCTCGTGACGCTCGCGTCGATCGCGCTGCCGATCGTGTCGGGCTTCTTCATGGTCGCCGCGACCCAGTCGGTCGCCGCCGTCGCCGGCGCGGTGTTCGCACCGGGCATCGCCGCGATCTCGCTCGGCATCGTCGGGCCCCGGGCATTCACCCGCCGCGTCGGACGCAACGAAGCGTTCAACCACGCGGGCAACGCCGTCGCCGCCGCGCTGGCCGGGCTGCTCGCATGGGAGTTCGGACCGGTCGTCGTCTTCTACCTGATGGGCATCCTCGCGGTGTGCAGCATCGTCGCGATCCTGTGGGTCGATGGCGATGCGATCGACCACGACGTCGCCCGCGGGTGCGACGGCAAGCCGGGCGAGGCGGACGAACCGTGCGACCCCGCCCCCTCGCTGGTCCGCACCCTGACCGCCAATCCGGCGCTGGCGATCTTCGCCGGGGCGGCGTTCCTGTTCCACCTCGCCAACGCCGCGATGCTGCCCGCGGTCGGCCAGCTGCTCGGGCGCGAGGTCGGCGCGGGACAGGCGACCTCGCTCGTCGCCGCCTGCATCGTCGGCGCGCAGCTGGTGATGGTGCCGGTCGCGATCGTCGTCGGCCGCAACGCCGACCGCTGGGGCCATCGCCCGATCCTGCTGGTCGGCATGGCCGTGCTGGCGGCGCGCGGCGTGCTGTATACGCTGACCGACGCGCCGGCATGGCTGTTGGGCGTGCAACTGCTCGACGGCATCGGCGCGGGCATCTTCGGCGCGCTCCTGCCGGTCGTGGTCGCCGCGATCATGCGCGGCACCGGCCGCTTCAATGCCGCACAGGGCGCGGTGGCGACGGTACAGGGGTTGGGCGGCGCGCTCAGCACCACGCTGGCCGGCGTGATGATCGTGCGCGGCGGCTACGACGCGGCGTTCCTGCTGCTCGCCGCAATCGCGGGCGCAGGGCTGGCGCTGCTGTGGTGGAAGATGCCGGAGACGGCGGCGCGGTAGAAGGTTGATTCACGCGAAGGCACAAAGGACGCAGAGAGGTTGTGTGCGTGGAGAGCCCCGCCGCCCCGGCGGCTTTCAAGCCCGTGGCGGCGAGGAGAGCGGCTTCATCAGACAGGCTGTAGCCGCCCGGCCCACAACCCCTCAGCGTCCCCTGCGCCTCTGCGCGAACCAAATTTTCTTCTTCCTCCGCGTCTCCGCGCCTTCGCGTGAACCAACCTTCTTCCGCCCTACCCCACGTAGTTCGCCGTCGTCTTCGAACGTACTTCCTCCGCCGTCACCCCCGGCGCGGTTTCGATCAGCCGGAACGGGCTCGCATGGTCGTCGCGCGCGAACACCGCCAGGTCGGTGACGATCATGTCGACCACCCCCAGCCCGGTCAGCGGCAGCGTGCATTCGGGGATGAACTTCGGGTCGCCGTTCTTCGACGTGTGCTCCATCACGACGATGATCTTCTTGACCCCGGCGACGAGGTCCATCGCCCCGCCCATGCCCTTCACCATCTTGCCCGGGATCATCCAGTTGGCGATGTCGCCCTTCTCGGACACCTCCATCGCGCCCAGCACGGTCAGGTCGATATGCCCGCCGCGGATCATCGCGAAGCTGTCGGCGCTGCTGAAATACACCGATTGCGGCAATTCGCTGATCGTCTGCTTGCCGGCGTTGATGAGGTCGGGGTCCTCTTCGCCGGCCCACGGGAACGGGCCGATGCCCAGCATCCCGTTCTCCGACTGCAACGTCACCTCGACGCCCTCGGGGATATGGTTGGCGACCAGGGTCGGGATGCCGATCCCCAGATTGACGTAGAAACCGTCCTTCAGCTCGCGGGCGGCGCGTGCCGCCATCTCGTCGCGGGTCCAGGCCATGGGGTTACTCCTTGCGCGCGCCTGGATCGCTCCAGCGCAGATCATTGGGGAACACGTCGTCGAAATCACCGGCCAGCGCGGTGCCGTATACGGGGTTGGGCAGCACGAACCAGCCATTGCCCCACAGACCGGCGATCGCCGGCGAATCCGCCGCCGCCCGCCGCTCGGCGGGTTTCAGCCCGGCATTGAACAGGTCGCTGAAATCGCCCAGCTGGTCGCCGACCAGCGCGACGACGCAGAATTTGGCGGCGATCAGTGCCCGCCGGGCATCCTTGGCCGATCCGCCCGGCGCATCGCCTTTCAGGAAAAGCGTGCTGCCATGTCGTGCGGGGCCAAGGCCGGCGCGGTTCAGCACGGCCTCGGTGAACGAAGCGGTCGCGGCGTTGCGGTTCGAATTGAACACGACGGTCACCCCCGCCGCACGCAGCTGCGCCAGTGCCTCGACCGCACCGGGCACCGCCCGCGTCGCGCGCCCGTCCGAACGCTCCCACCGTTCCCAGCGCGCCGCGTCATAGGACAGGCCGCCACGCGCATCGGCATATTCATACCCGGTGTTGAGCAGCACGGTCTCGTCGACGTCGAACACGACGGCGGCCTTGCCGGTGCAGGGCAGCTGCCCCGGCTGTGCCAGCGTCGCGCCGGGCGCCAGCACCGCCGAGAGCGGCATCCGCCGCAGCGTCGTGCGGTCGCGCTGATATTGCTGCACATAGCGGACCAGCGCCGAATAGGCCTGCCGGCTCGCCGCCGCCGCCTCGCCCGAACCGTAGAGATACTGCATCCCCGACGGCACGCCCGCTACGGTGGCGGGCGCCGCCGGTGCCGACTGGTTCCCGACCGCGACGACGCAGCCCGACAGGGCGAACGCGGCAGTGCCGAGGGTCAGCGCGCGGTGTACCATAGCGGACACTCCCGTATCCCCGCGAAGGCGGGGATCCAGAGCCACCGGCGCGGACGTCGGCGCTTCACCACCCTCGATCCCCGCCTGCGCGGGAATACCGGACAATCGCCGCAAGCCCATCACGCCCGCTCGCGCACGGTACGGAACTCGATCTGCTTGTCGTACGGCGCGCCGACGATCATCCGCTTCACGTAGATCCCCGGCAGGTGGATCGCATCGGCGTCGAGCGACCCCACCGGCACCACTTCCTCGACCTCGGCGACGCAGATGTTCGCGGCGGTCGCCATCGGCTGGTTGAAGTTGCGCGCGGTCTTGCGGAAGATAAGGTTGCCGGCCTCGTCGGCCTTCCACCCCTTGATGATCGCCACATCGGCGCGGATGCCGCGTTCGAGGATGTAATCCTCGCCGTCGAACTGCTTCACCTCTTTCCCTTCCGCGATCAGCGTGCCGACCCCGGTCCTGGTATAGAAGCCCGGAATCCCCGCCCCGCCCGCGCGACAGCGTTCGGCCAGCGTCCCCTGCGGACAGAACTCGACCTCCAGCTCTCCGCTCAGATATTGCCGCTCGAACTCCTTGTTCTCGCCGACATAGCTCGAGATCATCTTCCTGACCTGCCGGCTGCGCAGCAGCTTGCCCAGCCCCTGTCCGTCGATCCCGGCATTGTTGCTGGCGATGGTCAGGTCCCTGACCCCCGACGCCTCGATCGCGTCGATCAGGCGTTCGGGAATGCCGCACAGCCCGAAACCGCCCGCGCACAGCGTCATGCCGTCATGGAGCAGCCCGTCGAGCGCGGCCTGCGCATTCGGGTACAGCTTCTTCATCGCCACTCTCCCAACAGTCTTCTGCGTCCGGATTACGCATGGCCGGCACGACGGGTCAAGAACCTGAACCGCCCTTCAACTTCGTGCGCCACTGGCGCCGCGCGGCACCGGCGGTTAGCGTGTCGTCATGACAGATTCGCGCACCGGCGGCCGTATCCTGGTCGATGCCCTCGTCACCCATGGCTGCGACCGCATCTTCCATGTGCCGGGCGAAAGTTTCCTCGCCGTGCTCGACGCGCTGCACGATACGCCCGCGATCGACCTCGTGACCTGCCGGCAGGAAGGGGGCGTCGGCTTCATGGCCTGTGCCGACGGCGTGCTGACCGGGCGGCCGGGCGTCGCCTTCGTCACCCGCGGCCCCGGCGCCACCAACGCCTCGATCGGGGTCCATGTCGCGCGGCAGGATTCGGTGCCGATGCTGTTGTTCATCGGCGACGTCGACCGGGGGATGCGCGACCGCGAAGGGTTTCAGGAGGTCGATTTCCCGGCGATGTTCGCGCCGCTTGCAAAGCTGGTGCTGCGCATCGACGATCCGGCGCGCATCCCCGAATATGTCGCGCGCGCGTGGCGCACCGCGACATCCGGACGGCCGGGACCGGTGGTGATCGCCTTGCCGGAGGACATGCTGTGCGAAACAGCGACCGTCGCCGACCGGCCGCCGCTCGCGAAACTGGAAACCACGCTCGACCCCGCCAACTTCGGCGCGGTTCTGACAGCATTGCGCACCGCCCGACGCCCCGTGGCGATCGTCGGCGGGGCGGGCTGGAACGCGGCCACCGGCGCAACCTTCGCCGACTTCGCCGAACGCTGGGGCATCCCCGTCGCCGGCGCCTTCCGCCGGCAGGACGCCATCGCCAACGATCACCCGGCATGGGCCGGTAATCTCGGCTATGGCCCCGCCCCCCGACTGGTCCGGCGGATCAGGGATGCCGACCTGCTGCTGGTGATCGGCGCGCGGCTGGGGGAGGCGACTACCGACGGCTATACCCTAATCACCCCCGACCATCCGGGCCAGACGCTGATCCACGTCCATCCCGACCCCGCCGAACTCGACCGCGTCTACCACGCCGATCTGGCCATCGCCGCCGATCCGTCCGCCTTCGCCCGGATGCTCGCCCAAGCCGAGCCGCCCGCCGCAGCGCTTCCGGCGGGCACCGAGGCCCATGCCGAATGGCTGGCATGGTCCACCCCCGCGCCGCGCGACGTGACGCTCGATCTCGGCCCCTGCGTCGCCGCGATGCGCGACCGGCTGTCGGGGTACGACACGATCATCTGCAACGGCGCGGGCAATTTCTCGGGGTGGTGGCACCGCTACTGGCACTATGGCTGGTCCGGCACCCAACTCGCCCCGACCTGCGGCGCGATGGGCTATGGCACGCCGGCCGCCGTCGCAGCCGCGCTGCGCGAGCCGGACAAACTCGCGGTCGCGATCGCGGGCGATGGCGATTTCCTGATGAACGGACAGGAACTGGCGACCGCGATCCAGCATCGCGCCAACCTGCTCGTCATCCTCGTCGACAATGGCGGCTACGGCACGATCCGCATGCATCAGGAACGCGAATATCCCGCGCGGGTCAGCGGCACCGGCCTCACCAACCCCGATTTCGCCGCGCTCGCCCGCGCCTATGGCGGCTGGGCCGAGACGGTCGAAACCACCGCGCAGTTCGCCCCGGCGCTCGACCGCGCCCTGGCGCGCACCGGCGTCCGCCTGCTCCATATCAGGACCGACATCGACGTCATCACCCACGGCACCACCATCGCCGCGATCCGGGAGCGTTAGGTTGGGTCGGGTCGGGTCGACCTGCCGCATCGCCGGGTTTCATCCCGCGCCCTGACCCGACACCCCGAAAACGAAAAGGGCCGCCCCGGTTTCCCGGAGCGGCCCTGCACCATCCGCCACTACATCGGCGGTACGCGGTGCCTGTCAGCTCAGATCTTGTCGCCGAGCGCGCCCTTGACGCTGCCCTTGACGTCCTGACCGGTGCCCTTGACCTGCTGGGCCTCGCCCTCGGCTTCCAGACGCTCGTTGTCGGTCGCCTTGCCGATGGCTTCCTTCACGTTGCCGGCGACCTTGTTGCCTGCTGCGGCGAGCTTGTCGGTGAATTCACCCATGAATGGCTCCTGTCAGTTGGCGAGGTGTCCCTCGCTGGATTGCGATTATACAAAAGCGCAAAGCCACCGACCGGTTCCATCAAAGTTGATTCAAATCAGACCGGCCAAGGGACTCGACGGATCGGCATAGCGCCGCCGCTGCATCCGCCCGGCGCGATAGCCCATGCGCCCCGCCTCCACCGCCGCCTTCATCGCCGCAGCCATCAGCACCGGGTCCTTCGCCTCGGCAATCGCGGTGTTCATCAGCACCCCGTCGCAGCCCAGCTCCATCGCCACCGTCGCGTCCGACGCCTGCCCCACGCCGGCATCGACCAGCACCGGCACCTTCGCCCCCTCCACGATCAGCCGGATCGTGACGAGGTTCTGGATGCCAAGGCCCGACCCGATCGGCGCGCCCAGCGGCATGATCGCGACCGCGCCGGCATCCTCCAGCCGCTTCGCCGCGATCGGATCGTCGACGCAATAGACCATCGGCAGGAAGCCCTCGTTCGCCAGCACCTCGGTCGCCCGCAGCGTCTCGACCATGTCGGGATACAGCGTGCGCGCCTCGCCCAGCACCTCCAGCTTCACCAGGTCCCAGCCGCCTGCTTCCCGCGCGAGGCGCAGCGTCCGGATCGCGCTGTCGGCGTCGAAGCAGCCGGCGGTATTGGGCAGATAGGTGATCTTCTTGGGGTCGATATAGTCGGTCAGCATCGGCGCCTTGGGATCGCTGACGTTCACGCGGCGCACCGCGACGGTCACGATCTCGGCGCCCGACGCGGCGACCGCGGCGGCATTCTGTTCGAAATCCTTGTACTTGCCGGTGCCGACGATCAGCCGCGAGGTGAAGGTCCGCCCCGCCACGCTCCACGTATCGGCATCGATCGCCCTGGCATGATCGCCACCGCCGACGAAATGCACGATCTCCAGCTCGTCGCCATCCTCGACCTTCACCTGCGTCAGCGTCGATCGCGGCACGACCTCCAGATTGCGCTCGACCGCTACCTTTTCGGGCACCAGTCCGATCTGCGCGGTCAGCTCGGCCAGCGTGATGCCGTCGCGAACGCGCATATGGTCGCCATTGACCATGATGCTGATGGTGCCGTCGGTGTGCATGTCGTCTCCTGTGCCCTGTACGCCAAAGCCTCGACTTAGCGGGTCCGCTCCGGGTATGGTGCGCCGCATATAGGGAGGGCAGCCAAGCCCCCGCAACCGAAAGCGCCCCGTTGCCCGCCACCGTCTTCGTCCTCAACGGCCCGAACCTGAACCTGCTCGGCCTGCGCGAGCCGGAAATCTACGGCCACGACACGCTCGACGACATCGCCGGGATGCTGGAGGACCGCGCCCGCGAACTGGACCTTGCGATCGACCTGCGCCAGTCGAACCACGAAGGCCATCTGGTCGACTGGCTGCACGAGGCGCAGGCGGAGGGTGCGAAGGCGGTGCTGCTCAACGCCGGCGCCTTCACCCACACCTCGATCGCGCTCCACGACGCGATCAAGGCGGTGAAGACCCCGGTGATCGAGGTCCATCTGTCAAATCCGCATACCCGCGAAGCCTTTCGTCACATCAGCTATGTCGGGCGCGCGGCGCGCGGCACGGTGGCGGGGTTCGGCGCGCTTTCCTATCTGGTCGCGCTTGAAGCGGCCGCCCGCATCTGACAAGGGCGCGGTTTTTTATAAAGAGATACCTTTGGGGGTTACCATGGCAGACGACAATCAGGGCGAAGGAACGCCGTTCACCAGCCACGCGATGCGCGTCGACATCGACCTCGTCCGCGCGCTGGCACAGGTTCTCGACGAAACCGACCTGACCGAGGTCGAGGTGGAGGACGGCGCGCGCAAGGTCCGCGTGGTGCGCAAGCCCGCGCCGATCGCGCAGGCGACCTATGCCCCCGCCTATGCCCCGCAGGCCGCGCCCCAGCCGCAACTCGCCGGCGCCGCCGCGACCACGATCGAGGCCGGTGCCGCCGTCGCACCCGTAAGCGCCGTGCCGCCGGTCACCTCGCCGATGGTCGGCACCGTCTATCTGGCCGCCAATCCCGAAGCCAAGCCGTTCATCACGGTCGGGCAGAAGGTCGCGGCGGGCGACACGCTGGTGATCGTCGAGGCGATGAAGGTCATGAACCCGATCGTCGCGCCGGCGGCCGGCACCGTGACGCAGATTCTGGTGTCGAACGGCCAGCCGGTCGAATTCGACCAGCCGCTGGTGGTCGTGGAGTAATCGCAACGCACCCCGCCCCTTCCGTTCGTGCTGAGTAGGGACTGAGCTTGTCGAAGGCCCGTATCGAAGCAGCCGTCCTTCGATACGCCCTTTCGACTTCGCTCAATGGCTACTCAGGACAAGCGGGCCGGTGGGTGCCACGCGATCTAGGAACAAAGATATGCCCGACATCAAGAAACTGCTGATCGCCAATCGCGGCGAAATCGCGCTCCGCATCCACCGTGCCTGCCACGAAATGGGGATCAAGACAGTCGCGGTCCATTCGACCGCCGATGCCGATGCGATGCACGTGCGCCTCGCCGACGAGGCGATCTGCATCGGTCCGCCCTCGGCGACCGACAGCTATCTCAACATCCCCAACATCATCTCGGCCGCCGAGATCAGCGGCGCCGACGCGATCCATCCGGGCTATGGCTTCCTGTCGGAAAACGCCAAGTTCGCCGAGATCGTCGAACTGCACAACCTGATCTTCGTCGGACCCAAGCCCGAGCATATCCGGGTGATGGGCGACAAGGTCGAGGCGAAGCGCACCGCCGGCAAGCTCGGCCTGCCGCTGGTTCCCGGTTCCGACGGCCCGATCGCCGATGTCGCGGAGGCGAAGGCGATCGCCGCGTCGATCGGCTATCCGGTCATCATCAAGGCCGCGTCGGGCGGCGGCGGACGCGGCATGAAGGTATGCGCCAGCGAGGACCAGCTCGAAACGCTGATGCAGCAGGCGGGCAGCGAGGCGAAGGCCGCGTTCGGCGACGCCACCGTCTACATGGAGAAATATCTCGGCAACCCGCGCCATATCGAGTTCCAGGTGTTCGGCGACGGCAACGGCCATGCGGTGCATCTGGGCGAGCGCGACTGCTCGCTGCAACGCCGCCACCAGAAGGTGCTGGAGGAAGCGCCCTCGCCCGTCCTCGGACAGGCCGACCGCGACCGGATGGGCGGCATCTGTGCAAAGGCGATGGCCGACATGGGCTATCGCGGTGCGGGCACGATCGAATTCCTGTGGGAAGACGGCGAGTTCTACTTCATCGAAATGAACACCCGCCTGCAGGTTGAACATCCGGTGACCGAGATGATTACCGGCCTCGACCTTGTCCGCGAACAGATCCGCGTCGCCGAAGGGCACGGCCTGTCGTGCGAGCAGGAACAGATCCGCTTCCACGGCCATGCGATCGAATGCCGGATCAATGCCGAGGACCCGCGCACCTTCGCGCCCTCGCCCGGCACGGTGAAGCACTTCCATGCCCCCGGCGGGATGCACGTCCGCGTCGATAGCGGCCTGTACGCCGGCTACAAGGTGCCGCCCTATTACGACAGCATGATCGCCAAGCTGATCGTCTACGGCACCACCCGCGAACGCTGCCTGATGCGCCTGCGCCGCGCGCTGGAGGAGTTCGTGATCGAGGGGATGAAGACCACCATCCCGCTGCACCAGGCGCTGCTGGACGATCCCGAATTTCAGGCCGGCGACTATACGATCAAGTGGCTGGAGGACTGGCTGGCCAGGAACGACTGAACTGAACTCCTCTCCGCTTTGCGGGGAGGAGTTTGATCGAACGTAACGCCTAAATCCTCCCCGAAACGGGGAGGGGAACCATCCGAAGGATGGTGGAGGGGGGCTTCCCCAATCGCAACGGCGCTGGAGCCGGCCAACCCCTCCGCCCCTCGTCGACGCGAACGGTCCCCCTCCCCGCACCGGGGAGGATACGCAAATGAAAGCCACGATCTACCACAACCCGCGCTGCTCCAAATCCCGCGCGGCGCTCGCGCTGCTAACGCAGGCCGGCGCCGACGTGACGGTCGTCGAATATCCGAAGACCCCGCCGACCCGCGACGCCCTTGCCGCCCTGCTCGCGCGTGCCGGCCTGACCCCACGCGACGCGCTGCGCACCGGCGAAGCCGAGGCCGGACCGCTCAAGGACGCCGACGACGCGCGCATCCTCGACGCGATGGTCGTCTACCCGATCCTGATCGAACGCCCGATCGTCGAAACGGCAAAGGGCGTCCTGATCGCCCGCCCGCCGGAGCGCGTCCACGAGTTGCTGTAGCAGCCCGCGCAACCATTTGTTGCGCCCGCCCCGAACGTCATCCCAGCGAAGGCCGGGATGTCCCGGTGGTAGCGCGCAGCACGAGCCGAGGGAGACCGCAGCCTTCGCCGGGGTGACGGTTCCATACCGATGGATCGAACTCTGACAGGACGGTCACACCGTATCGCGCCATCCGAAAAACCACTTTCCTACACGCCAACCCCCTGCCACCCTCGCCGCACGCTCTTTCCTACCGTCCGCCGAGGCCACCCACCCCGAACGTCATCGATCCCACATCGCCACAAACCGCGCGCAAGTGTGACCTTTGTGACCTTTGGGCCACCAAAGCCGCGCCGACCCACCGCAATCGCTTGGAACCGTAACGATAGGATGCCATGGCAGGCGCATGGCGCGTCATACCCCACCGCTCGAACCGGGTCGCAACTGCTGGCGGATCGAGCGTGCCACGCGCGCGACCGTGCTGGTCGATGCCGACAACTACTTCACCCATGCCCGCGACGCGATGCTGAAGGCGAAGAAGCAGATCATGCTGATCGGCTGGGACTTCGACGCACGCATCCGGTTCAAGACCGATGCCGCCAGCGAAGGCCCGGAAAAGGTCGGCGCGTTCATCAGCTGGCTGGTGCGCCGCACGCCGGGCCTGCAGGTCCATATCCTGCGCTGGGACACCGGCGCGATCAAGACGCTGTTCCACGGTCAGACGCTGGTCCGCATCGCGAAGTGGATCAAGGACCCGCAGGTGCATCTGCGCCTCGACGGTCACCACCCGATCGCCGGGTCGCATCACCAGAAGGTCGTAGTGATCGACGACGACGTGGCGTTCTGCGGCGGGATCGACATGACGGTCGACCGTTGGGACACGCGCGATCACCGCGACGACGATCCCCGCCGGGTCGAGCCCGACGGCACCCCCTACCAGCCATGGCACGACGTCACGACCGCGCTCGAAGGGCCGGTCGCCGCGGCGCTGGGCGCAATGTGCCGCCATCGCTGGGCGATCTCCGGCGGCGGCGAACTGCCCGCGCCGACCGGCACCGGCGGCTGCTGGCCGACCGGGCTCGACGCCGACTTCACCGATATCGAGGTCGCGATCGCCCGCACCATTCCCGAAATGACCGAACAGGAACCGGTGCACGAGATCGAGACGCTCTATCTCGACCTGATCGCGCGTACCGAGCGCTTCCTCTATGCCGAGAGCCAGTATTTCGCCTCGCGCAAGATCGCCGAGGCGATCGCGAAGCGGCTCGACGAACCCGACGGTCCGGAGATCGTGATCGTCAACCCGACCACGGCCGAAGGCTGGCTGGAGCCCGTCGCGATGGATTCCGCCCGCGCCCGGCTGTTCCAGGCGCTGAAGGAACGCGACCGCCACGACCGGCTGCGGCTCTACCACCCCTTCACCGCCGGCGGCACCGCGATCTATGTCCATGCCAAGGTGACGGTGATCGACGACCAGCTGCTGCGCGTCGGCTCGTCCAACTTCAACAATCGTTCGCTGCGGCTCGACACCGAATGCGACGTGACGGTCGATGCGACGCGCCACGCCAACGCCGACGAACGCCGGACCATCGCCGGCATCCGTGATTCCCTTCTCGCCGAGCATCTCGGGGTGGAATGCAAGACGATCCAGACGACGCTGGCACGCACCGGCTCGCTGATCGCGACGATCGAGGAGCTGCGCGGCGAGGGCCGCTCGCTGCGCCCCTACGAGATCCCCGATCTCGGCGCGGTCACCGAATGGCTGGCCGACAACAAGATCCTCGATCCCGAGGGGCCGGGCGAGATGTTCGAATCGCTGTCGGAGCGGACGCCGCTGCTCAAGCGGCTGAAGAAGCATCGCCCGCATCTGCACCGGGCGGACGAAACGCTGTCGCCGGTCATGACCGCGGTGGCGGTGGGCGGTACCGTCGCGGGCGGTACGCTGATCGGCATGATGCTGTGGCAGGCGTGTAAGAAGCGCGGCACGCCGCCGCGGTAGCAAGCGGGGCGGGGCGTCGATCGCGACGCCCCGCCCGACCCGGACTTAGTTGCTGTCCGACTTGTCGTCGTCGACGGCGATGAAGACGCCGCCGGCGATGATCGCCGCACCCAGCAGCGCGAACACGATGCCGCCGCCGGCCAGCTTCTGGCCACCCTTGGTCGGGGCGGTCGCGCGGACCGACTTGGCGACCGACAGCGCCGACGCGTTCTGCGCGGCGTTGGCGGCGACCGGGGCCGCAGCCAGCGTCGTGGCGGCGATCGCCGTCAGGAACTTCGAAACCATTCACATTCTCCCTTACTCGGCATGATGCCATGCTACGCCGAGCTCGGCGACGCGGGCCACCGACGCTTGGCGTTGCCATGGGTTCCCACAATCGCGGGCTCTCCGTAACGTTATACGTGCGTTGCAGCATTTTTGTTCCGTCACTGTCCCCTTTCTGCAACGCAACACTGCCGGCGTGTTACAATCGGGCCGTGCAACAAACCGGCTGGCACCGCCCGGCTCCGCGCGCTAGAGGCGCAGCCATGACCCAGATCACGCCCGAGATCGTCGCCGAACACGGCCTGTCGCCCGAGGAATATGATCGCGTCCTGCACGCGATGGGCCGCGAGCCGAACCTGACCGAACTCGGCATCTTCTCGGTCATGTGGTCGGAACATTGCAGCTATAAATCCAGCCGCATCCACCTGAAGAAGCTGCCCACCACCGGACGTCAGGTCATCTGCGGTCCGGGGGAGAATGCCGGCGTCATCGATATCGGCGACGGTCAGGCGGCGATCTTCAAGATGGAGAGCCACAACCACCCGTCCTATATCGAACCCTATCAGGGCGCGGCGACGGGCGTCGGCGGCATCCTGCGCGACGTGTTCACCATGGGCGCACGGCCGATCGCGAATCTCAACGCGCTGCGCTTCGGCCGGCCCGACCATCCCAGGATGCGCCACCTGATCGCCGGCGTGGTCCATGGCATCGGCGGTTACGGCAACTGCGTCGGCGTGCCGACGGTCGGCGGCGAGGTGAATTTCCACCCGGCCTATGACGGCAACATCCTCGTCAACGCGATGACCGTCGGCATCGCCGATCAGGACAAGATCTTCTATTCGGCCGCATCGGGCGTCGGCAATCCGATCGTCTATGTCGGGTCGAAGACCGGCCGCGACGGCATCCACGGCGCGACCATGGCCTCGGCCGACTTCGGCGAGGATGCCGAGGAGAAGCGCCCGACCGTGCAGGTCGGCGACCCCTTCACCGAAAAGCTGCTGATCGAGGCATGCCTCGAACTGATGGCGTCGGACGCGATCGTCGCGATCCAGGACATGGGCGCCGCCGGCCTCACCTCCTCCTCGGTCGAAATGGCGTCGAAGGGCGGGGTCGGCATCGAACTGGTCATGGACGACGTGCCGCAGCGCGAACGCGGCATGACCCCGTACGAGATGATGCTGTCGGAAAGCCAGGAGCGGATGCTCATGGTGCTCAAACCCGGCCGCGAGGATTTCGCCCGCGCGATCTTCGACAAATGGGAACTCGACTTCGCGGTCATCGGCCATGTCACCGACACCGGGCGCATGGTGCTGAAATGGCAGGGCGACGTGGTGGCGGACATTCCGCTTGCCCCGCTGGCCGACGACGCGCCGCTGTACGACCGGCCGCACGTGCCGACGCTCAGGCCGGCCGAGCTGACCGACGTTCCCGAATGCGCCGATCCTGCTGCCGATCTCGTCAGGCTGATGGGATCGCCCGACATCGCGTCGCGTCGCTGGATCTGGGAACAATATGACCACATGGTCGGCGCGAACACCGTGCAGCGCCCCGGCGGCGACGCGGCGGTGGTGCGGGTGCACGGTACGCAGAAGGCGCTGGCGATGACCACCGACTGCACCCCGCGCTATTGCTTCGCCGACCCGGTCGAGGGCGGGAAACAGGCGATCGCCGAAGCCTATCGCAACCTGACCGCGGTCGGCGCGACGCCGCTGGCCGTCACCAACTGCCTGAACTTCGCCAACCCGCAGCGGCCCGAGATCATGGGCCAGATCGTCGGCTGTCTGGAGGGGATGAGCGAGGCGTGCCGCGCGCTCGACTTCCCGATCGTGTCGGGCAACGTGTCGCTCTACAATGAATCGAAGGCCACCGGCGGCGGCTCGGCGATCCTGCCGACCCCGGCGATCGGCGGCGTCGGCTTGCTGGCGGACTGGGAAAAGTCGGCGACGATCGCGTTCAAGCAGACCGGCGACATCATCCTGCGCGTCGGCGACCGCACCGGGTCGCTCGGCCAGTCGCTGTGGCTGCGCGAGTTGCACGGCCGCGAGGAAGGCCCGCCGCCGCCGGTCGACCTCGAGGGCGAACGCCGCACCGGCGGCTATATCCGCCGCGCGATCCTGTCGGGACAGATCACCGCCTGCCACGACGTAAGCGACGGCGGCGTCGCGGTGACGGTCGCGGAAATGGCGCTGGCGGGCAGGGTCGGCGCGATCCTCGACCGCAAGCTGCCGTTCGACGACATCGCCCGCTCGCTGTTCGCCGAGGACCAGGGCGTCTACATCGTCACCGTCCACGACCATGCCCTGCTCGAATTCCTGCAGGGCGCGGAAAAGGCCGGGGTCGACGCCGAACCGATCGGCCGGACGATCGGCAGCCGGATCATCTTCGAACTGACCGATGGCGACTTCGCCGTATCGCTCGACGACCTGCGCGCCGCGCACGAAGGCTTCTTCCCGGCGCTCATGGGAGCGGTGGCATAGGCGCCGCCCTCGCCTGACGCGCTTCCCCCTGCCCGCGCGATCGGGCAGGGGATTTCCATGACCTGCCCCCGCCCCGCCGCCGAACGTATCATCACGCTCGACGTCGTGCGCGGCGTGGCGGTGATGGGCATCCTGTTCGTCAATATCCTCGGCTTCGCGCTGCCCGATGCCGCGCGGCTCAGCCCCCGTGCGTGGGGACTGGCGGGGCCGGCCGACCTGTGGGCCTATGTCGCGACGATGGTCGCGTTCGACGGCAAGATGCGCGGGCTGTTCTCGTTCCTGTTCGGCGCCTCGCTGCTGCTGGTGGTCGACCGCGCGCAGGCGGGCGGCGCGGACCCGGCGGCGGTCCATTACCGGCGGATGGCGTGGCTGTTCGTCCTCGGCCTCGCCCATGCCACGCTGCTGTGGTCGGGCGACATCCTGATGCACTATGCGCTGGTCGGCGCGGTCGCCTATGGCTTTCGCGGCATGTCGGTGCGCGGGATGATTGGCTTCGGCATCCTCTTCGCCGTGCTCACCTGGCTGTTCCTCGGCTCGATCGCGCTTTCCTATTACGCGATGCAGGCCGCCCATACCCCCGCCGCCGTGCAGGGCCTGCGCGATTTCGAAAACGGCTTCGGCATCCCCGCCCCGGCCCTGCTGGCGCAGGAGATCGCGCTGTTCCGCGGCACCTATGCCGGGATCGCGGGGCACAATGTCGCCGAACTCGCCACGACGCTGTTCAACGTGCTGTTCATCGGGTTCGAGACGCTGGGCTATATGCTGTTCGGCATGGCGGCGTTGCGCAGCGGGATGCTGACCGGTGCGTGGCCGCGACGCCGGCTGCGCCGCTGGGCGGTGACCGGCATCGGTATCGGCGGGACCGGCTATGTCCTGCTTACCGCATGGATGCTCGCCCATGGTCTGGACACCGGCCCGGTCCTCACCGGCGCCTTTGCGGTCGCACCGCCGCTGCGCGCCATCATGATCCCGGGCTATGCCGCCGCGATCCTGCTGTCGGCCGGGAGCGGCGCGATCACCGCCCGGGTCGCGGCGGTCGGGCGGATGGCGCTCAGCAACTATCTGGCGAGCAGCATCGTGATGTGTTGCGTCTTCTACGGCTGGGGCCTCGGGCAGTTCGGGGCGTGGCCCCGCGCCGCGCTGTACCTGCCCGTCCTCGCGATGTGCGCGGCGATGCTGGCATGGTCGGCGCCGTGGCTTGCCCGGCATCGTTACGGCCCGTTCGAATGGCTGTGGCGCTCGCTCGCCCGATGGCGGCGACAGCCGCTGCGCGTCGACCGGAGCGCATCGATACGGTGAGTTGATGCGAATCATCCGCAAGAGTTCTTGCGAACGACTTTCACTACCATTATACGCACGTTCGTCAGAGCGAGGGTCGAATATGGTCGTGTGCGTCTGTAATGCATTGAAGGAACGCGATGTCCGCGCGGCAGCCCGTGGTGGTGCGAGCAGCGCGTGTCAGGCATATCGTGCGCTGGGCTGCCAGGCGAAATGCGGTCAGTGCGTGCCGTTCGCGCGAGCCATTATCGATGCGGAACGTGCGGCTGCATAGCGTTCGCACCTGCTGAAACCCGCGGATTTCCGCCATTTTTTGACTGTCGTTCGTTGCCCAAACCGCGTATGGGCCGTCCATCATCATAAAAGGACGAACGACGTGAAGGGCGATGCAAAGGTCATCGAGTTCCTCAACGAGGCGCTCAAGAACGAGCTGACGGCGGTCAACCAGTATTGGCTGCACTATCGCCTGCTCGACCATTGGGGCGTCCACAAGCTCGCCCAGTTCGAACGCCACGAATCGATCGACGAGATGAAGCACGCCGACCGTCTGGCCGAGCGTATCCTGTTCCTCGACGGCCTGCCCAATTTCCAGCTGCTCGGACGCCTGCGCGTCGGTGAATCGGTCGAGGAAGTGCTGAAGGCCGACCTCGCGATTGAGGTCGAGGCGGTGGCGCAGCTGCGCGAAGCCGTCGCCTATTGCGAGAGCATTCGCGATTTCGTCAGCCGCGACCTGTTCGCCGAGATCCTGATGAACGAGGAAGAGCATGTCGACACGCTGGAAACCCAGTTCGAGATGATCGAGCGCATGGGCATCCAGAACTATGTCCAGCTGAACTCGGTCGCCGAATACGACAAGCACGCCTGATCCGCCCGACCGGCTGCGTTGCGCAGCCGGTCGCTTGCGGCGAATTGACGCGGACGCCGCGCGAACACTTCGTCGCCCCGGACTTGATCCGGGGCGACGGCATTGGGAAGACATGGCCTGATCGCGCAGTGCTTGCCCGTCTGGGCACCCCGTCGACGCCCGTCCGGCAAAACCTACAGCGCGACGGGACGCTTGCCGAACCCGGTCGGGCGGCGGGTGGCCAGCGGGTTGTTGTCGCGGTCGAGCATCGCCAGCGTCGCGTCGAACGTCGGGCGCAGGCGGGCGACATGCTCCATCGCCTCGGTCGGCACGTCGCGCAGCTCGACGCAGCTGCGCGCGATCGTTTCGATCCCTTCGGCGATGTCCGCCAGCATCTCGGCGCCGAACTGGCGCGATTCGCCCTTCAGCGTGTGCGCGGGCAGCACCATCGCCGCCGCATTCTGATCGCGCATCGCGGCCTCGATCGCGCGGACCGACTTGATCCCGTCCTCGCGGAAATAACCGAGAATCCGGACGAAATTCGCGCCCAGTTCGGCGCGCGCCGCCGCCAGCACCCGCTGATCGATCAGTTCGTCGTTCATGTTCGCGGTCCCCGTCACTCAACTGCACGCCGCGTCCGGCGCGATAGAGCCTTCCCTACCGCCTGCGTCGTAAACAAGGCGTTTATGACGAACGCGGTTCAGCTGAGCAGCAACCCCGCCAGCGCCGCCGACATCAGGTTGGCGAGACTGCCGGCGACCAGGGCGCGGATGCCCAGCTTCGCGATCATCGGCCGCTGGTTGGGCGCAAGGCTCCCGGTCACTGCCATCTGGATCGCGATCGACGAGAAATTGGCGAAGCCGCACAGTGCGAAGGTGATGATCGCGACCGTCCGGGTCGACAGCTGCGCGCCCGCCTCGCCCAGCGAGATATAGGCGACGAACTCGTTCAGCACGACCTTCTGCCCGAACAGGCCGCCGGCGATCCCCGCCTCGTTCCACGGCACGTTCAGCAGGACCATGACCGGCGCGAAGACATAGCCGAGCAACCGCTGGAAGCTGAGGTCGGCGACCCCGAACCAGTTGCCGACCCCGCCGAGCAGCCCGTTGGCCAGCGCCACCAGCGCGACGAACGCCAGCACCATCGCGCCGACCGCCACCGCCAGCTTGACGCCGGTCTGCGCGCCCTGCGCCGCCGCCATGATGATGTTGGCCGGGCGTTCCTCGTCGTGCGTCGCCTCGGCCAGCGCGATCGCCTCGGCCTCGCGGTCGTCGCCCAGCGGCAGTTCGCCCGCCGCCGGTTCGGGGGTGTCGGGCATGATGATCTTGGCCATCAGGATGCCGCCCGGTGCCGCCATGAAGCTGGCGGCCAGCAGGAAATCGATGCGGATGCCCATCGACGCATAGGCCGCCAGGATCGTGCCCGCCACGCCGGCCATGCCGCTGGTCATGACGGTGAACAGCTGCGCCGGGGTCAACCCGCTGAGATAGGGGCGGATGACGAGCGGCGATTCGCTCTGTCCGACGAAGATGTTGGCGGCGGCGCACAACGATTCGACCTTGCTGACGCCGATCACCTTCTCGATACCGCCGCCGATCCAGCGCACCACCAGCTGCATGATCCCCAGATAATAGAGGATCGACACCAGCGACGCGAAGAAGATGATGACCGGCAGCGCGGCGATGGCGAAGCTCTGCCCGCCGATCTCCGGCCGGGCCAGCGGTCCGAACAGGAACGACGTGCCGGCATTGGCGTAGGCGAGCAGGTTGGCGACCCCGCCCGACAGGAAGCCCAGCACGCCCTTGCCCCAGGGGGTGTAGAGCACCAGTACCGCGATCCCGACCTGCAGCGCGAACGCCGCACCGACCACGCGCAGCCGGATCGCCCGGCGGTTGGTCGACAATGCGACGGCGATCCCCAGAATCACGACGATGCCGGCGATGCCGATCAGAAAACGAGTCATGTAAGCGATTACCCTGCCCCGCCGCCCGCCCCGGACGGCCCAAACCGCCGTGACATGCCATGCCGGTGCCCGCGACGCCAGCGGCCACAAACGCTTTTGCCATCAGCAGTTTTCGGGACTAGCAAGGGCCATGACGACCCCTTCCCCGCCGGCGCCCGCGACGATCACCATCCCCCGCGCGCTGTTCATCTTTTCGATCTTCTATGGCGGCATGGTCTGCATCGCCGGGGTGCTGGGCAACAAGCAGGTCGCGATCGGCCCGCTCGCGGTCGAGGCGGGCATCTTCGCCTTCCTGCTGCTGGTCGTGGTGTCGAGCGCGGTCGCCGAACTCTACGGCGCGCTGCGCGCCAAGCATCTCGTGTGGTTCGGCTTCCTGCCGCTGCTCGCCTCGATGCTGCTGGTCGCGATCGTCCTCGAACTGCCCGCTGCGAAAAGCATGGAGGCCGATCGCCTCGCCGCCTTCGACCTCGTCATGCGCTCCAACCTGCGCATCTGGATGGCGGGGATCGTGGCGTACGGTGTGTCGCAGACGCTGAACGTGACGATCTTCGGCTGGTTGAAGCGGGGGGAAGGCCGGATGCTGTGGCTGCGCGCCGCCGTTTCCAGCGTGCTGTCGCAGATCGTCGACACGCTGATCTTCATCACCGTCGCCTTTTACGGCGTGTTTCCGATCGGCCAGCTGGTCGTCGGGCAGATGCTGGCGAAGGTCGTGCTGTCGATCGTGCTGGTCCCGCCGCTGATCTACGCGTTCGTCGGGCTGGGGCGGCGGCTGGATCGGGTGCGGTAGGAAGGATTCGGTTTCACGCGAAGGCGCGGAGGCGCGGAGAGAAGGAAGGAAGTTTTGGTTCGCGCAGAGGCGCAGAGAACGCAGAGAGGTGGTGGGGCCGGCGATTGCATCTTGTCCGGCGAAGCCCTCTGATTTCGCGGCGGCGAAGATGAAGTGCCGCTGTCGCGGCGGGCGCATCCCCTCTGCGTTCTCTGCGCCTCTGCGCGATCAAACCCTTCTCTTCCTCCGCGCCTCCGCGTGAACCAGCTTCTTCCTTCCGATCCCCGACCCCGCTACAGCGCGCACCCATGACGAACGCTCCCGACCCGAAGATGCTCGCCAAGGCGGAAACGCTGACCGAGGCGCTGCCCTATCTGCAACGCTATGCCGGTCGCACCTTCGTGGTGAAATATGGCGGCCACGCGATGGGCGACCCCGAACTGGCGCGCGACTTCGCCGAGGACGTCGTGCTGCTGAAGCAAGTCGGCATCAACCCGGTCGTGGTGCATGGCGGTGGACCGCAGATCGGCGCGATGCTCAAGCGCCTCGGCGTCGAATCGCGCTTCGTCGACGGCCTGCGCGTCACCGACGCCGCGACTGCCGAGGTCGCGGAGATGGTGCTGGCGGGCAAGATCAACAAGGAAATCGTCGCGTGGATCGCGGCAGCAGGCGGCAAGGCGGTCGGCATCTCGGGCAAGGACGCGCGCCTCGTCATCGCCGAAAAGGTGGGCCGCAACGAACCCGATCGCGCACAGGGGATCGAACGCCATGTCGACCTGGGCTTCGTCGGCACGCCGGTCGCGGTCGACCCGACCATCCTGCACAGCCTCGCGCGCGACGGCTTCATTCCCGTCGTCGCCCCGGTGGCACTGGGCGCCGATGGCGAGACGTACAACATCAACGCCGACACCATGGCCGGCTCGATCGCCGGGGCGATGGGCGCGTCGCGCTTCTTCCTGCTGACCGATGTCGCCGGCGTGCTCGACAAGACCGGCGAGCTGCTGACCGACCTCGACGCCGCGCGGATCGCCGAGCTGAAGGCCGACGGCACGATCAAGGGCGGCATGATCCCGAAGGTCGAGACGTGCGTGTCGGCGGTGGCGCAGGGCGTCGACGCAGCGGTCATCCTCGATGGTCGCGTACCGCACGGGATGCTGCTCGAAATCTTCACCCAGCAGGGTGCCGGCACGCTGGTACACGCGTAAGGCTTGGAGACTGCGGGCTGCGTCCCTATAGTCGGAGCCCAACCGCGAAAGGCCCCATCCGTTGAACGTCCTGCTCGATATCATTCAGGTGCTGCTGAACGTGGTGTGGTGGATCATCATCGTACAGGCGCTCCTGTCGATCCTGATCGCGTTCAACGTCATCAACACCCACAACGATTTCATCCGCTCGCTTTATCGCGGCCTCGCGACGGTGACCGAACCGATCTATCGGCCGATCCGGCGGGTCCTGCCCGATTTCGGCGCGCTCGACTTCGCGCCGTTCGTCGTGCTGGTGCTGATCGGCATCCTGCAGGGCATCATCCTGCCCGCCATCTATCGCGCGACGGTGGCTACGTTCATCTAACTCTCAGGGTTTGATCCATTCGCACGGAAACGTCACCCCAGCGTAGGCTGGGGTCTCCATCGGCTCCTGCTGCGCGCTGCCATCGGGAGATCCCGGCCTTCGCCGGGATGACGTCCGTTTCAATAGGGATGGATCAAACTCTGGTCGGGCTGACGAAGACGTCCTCGATCGTCACTTCGAACAATTCGGCGATACGGAACGCCAGCGGTAGCGACGGGTCGTAGCGGCCCGTCTCGATCGCGTTGACGCTCTGGCGCGATACGTCGAGCCGCTCGGCCAGATGCTGCTGCGACCAGCCGCGTACCGCCCGCAGTTCCTTGAGATGGTTGTTCATTCGGCCGGGTTCGTCAGCCGGGCGTGCAGCGCCATCGCGCACTGGACGATCCCCATCGCGCCGCACCAGAACGGAAAGACGAGGAAGGTCGGCGGATGGCCGACGACGCCGTTATTCTCCAGAAACCCCCACACCGTCGTCGCGGCGAGCAGCAGCCCGGTCCCGCCCAGCATCGCCATCACCAGCTGGTTGCGAATGAACTCGTCCCGCTCCTCGCGCAGATACATCCCCATGACGATGATGACGCCCACCAGCGGGATCGCCGGCAATACCGACATCAGCCCCAGCGTCGCGCCAGCGATCGTACCATGGCGTTGCGCCGCGCTGACCCCGATCAGGATCAGGGCGTAGGAACCCATCAGCGGCATGAACCGCATCAGATAGCGCCGTTGCGCCGGATTGCGTCGTTCCATGTCGGCGTCCTCCATTAATGTGAAGGACGCTTTACATGACAAGCTTGCTTTACGTCAAGTGTCCTTTACCTGGTCGGTACCGGCTCCGGTCCCGAATAGTCGTAGAAGCCGCGCTTGACCTTGCGGCCGTACCAGCCCGCCTCGACATATTTGACGAGCAGCGGCGCGGGGCGGAACTTGGGGTCGCCGGTCCCTTCGAACAGTACGCGGATGATTTCGAGACAGGTGTCGAGCCCGATGAAGTCCGCCAGGGTGAACGGCCCCATCGGGTGATTGAGCCCCAGCTGGCACGCCGCATCGATATCGGCGATAGTCGCCACCCCCTCGCCCAGCGCGAAGCACGCCTCGTTCAGCATCGGCATCAGGACGCGGTTGACGATGAAGCCCGGCGCGTCGTTGGCATGGACGATGCGCTTGTCGAGGCTCTGCCCGAACGCCTCGACCGCCGCGACCGTCGCGTCGCTGGTGGCAAGGCCGCGGATCAGTTCGATCAGGCCCATCACCGGCACCGGATTGAAGAAGTGCACCCCCATGAACCGCGCCGGATCGGGTGCGGCCTGCGCCAGCCGCGTGATCGGGATCGACGAGGTGTTGCTGGCGAGGATCGCGGTGTCGGACAGCGCCTTGCCGACGGTTTCGAAGATCTGGCGCTTGATCGCTTCCCGTTCGGTCGCCGCCTCGATCACCAGATCGCACGGGCCCATCGCGGCAAGGTCACCTACGGGAGTGATCTGGGCGAGTGCGGCGTCGGCGTCGGCTTGGGTAATCTTTTCCTTCGACACGGCACGGGCCAGCTGCTTGCCGATTCCGTCCTTGCCCGCCTGTGCGCGGTCGACCGATACGTCCGACAGCAGCACCGCATAGCCCGCCTGCGCCGAAACCTGGGCGATGCCCGCCCCCATCTGGCCTGCGCCGATCACGCCAATCGTCTTCATCTCTCGTCCTCTCTACGCCGCCGTTTCACGGCTCGAACGCGGCAATAGCGGCTTTCGATCGGACGCGCATGCCGGTATCGCACCACCATGCGCCGTTTTCTGTCCCTCGCCCTGCCGCTGACGCTCCTTGCCTGCAACGGCCCGTCGGAGCCGCCCGGCGCAGTGCCCACGCCTGCGCCCGTCCCGGTCACCGACACCGCGACGCCGCCGCGCCCGCTGCCGCTCGCGCGCTTCGGCGACTGGGCGGTCGGCTGCGACAATGGCGGCACGTGCCAGACGGGATCGCTGATGCCCGAGGACGGCGACGCGCCCGCACTGACGCTGTCGATCGAACGCGGCCCCGGCCCCGACGCACCGGTCGCGATCCGGCTGCGCAGCCAGGCGACGATCGCGCTGCCGCTGACCGCGCAGGTCGATGGCGAAGCGGTCGCCCGCGGCGGCACGGCCCGGAACGAGGCGATCGAGCTGACCGGCGCCCCGGCAATGGCGCTGGCGACCCGGCTCGCCACGGGCCGGACGCTGACCCTGCTCGACGCCAACGGTGCGACGGTCACGACCATGCCGCTCAAGGGCGCGTCCGCGGCGCTGCGCTGGATCGACGACCGGCAGGGCCGCGCCGGCACCACCGGCGCGCTGGTCGCAAAGGGCAGCAGGCCCGACACCCGCCCCGCCCCCGCGCTCCCCGTCGTGCGCGCAGCGGCGATCAGCGGCGAGGCGGCGTTGCTCGACCCCCTGCTCGTCACCCGCATGCGCAAGGAGGCCGGCTGCGACGAGGACGACCTGCCCGAGGCGACGACCCAGACGCTCGACGGTCCGCGCACGCTGGCGATCGTACCTTGTGCGCAAGGGGCATATAACCTCCTGTCCGCGCTGTTCGTCGTCGAGCGCGGCACCGCCGTCCCCGCGCAGTTCGACCAGCCGGTCGCCGGCGATCCCGCCGACGACCTCGTCTACAACGCGACGTTCGAGGACGGCATCCTCGACACCTTTGCCAAGGGTCGCGGGCTCGGCGACTGCGGCGTCGTGCAGCGTTACGCGTGGGACGGCACCCGCTTCCGCCTGATCGAACTGCGCGAGATGGCGGAATGCCGTGGCAATCCCGACTTCATCCGGACGTGGAGCGCACGGGTGATCCGGTAAGGGCCCGTCGTCACGCTCGAACCGTCACGTCGCCCCGGCGCAGGCCGGGGTCTCGACCGGTTCCCGCCGCGCGCTGTCGCCGGGAAGACGTTCAGTCCCCGTGCGGCGACGGCACTACCGGCGCAACGTCGCCACCACCGGATAATGATCCGACGGGAACAGCGCGCCCCGCCGCGTGTCGATCGTCCGCACCGCCCGCAACGTAAACCCCCGCGCGAAAATCCAGTCGATCCGCCGGTCGGGCTTGCCGGTGAAACCGTGGAAGGTCGCTTCCGGCCCGCTACGTTGGCGCGTTGCGGTCCAAGCGTCGGTCAGGCCCTGCTCCAACTTCCGATGGGTCGCGCTCTCAGGCACGGTGTTGAAATCGCCCGTCACCACCACGGGCAGATCGCCGGCGATCGCCGGGATGCGCGACGCCAGCAGCGCCGCACCCTTCTCCCGCGCCGGCTCGTCCTCTGCACGATAGGGCAGATGCGTGTTGAACATCGCGAATCGCTTTCCGTCCCCCTCCCGAAATATCACCCACGTCACCATCCGCGGATAGGGATGGCCCCAGCTGATGCTGCCCGGCAGGTCCGGCGTGTCCGACAGCCAGAAATTACCCCAGCGTTCGACCTGCAACCGGTCGGCGCGGTAGAAGATGCCCATATGCTCGTCATCGGCGCGGCCGGTGCCGCTGCGTCCGACCCCGATCCAGCGATAGCGTGGCAGGCGGGCGACCAGATCGTCGCCCTGTCGCTTGAACAATTCCTGCGTGCCGATGACGTCGGGATCGGCACGGCCGACCGTCGCGGCGGTCAGGTCGCGGCGCAGCTCCCACCGGTTCGCGCCATCGCCATCGGCCGGAAGCCGGATGTTGAGGGTCATCACCGTCAGATCGCGCGCCATGGCCGGCAACGCACTCGCCAGCGCCCCGAGCGCGAGCAGCCACCAGATCACGGCGCGATCGGCACCGGCCGTGCTTCGGCAAGGATCACGCAGAACGAGCCGTCGCCGCACCATTGCTGCACCGGGGTCCATCCGCCGCTGCGCAACAGCAATCGCGCGTCGCGGTCGCCATATTTGTGGCTGTTCTCGGTATGGATCGTCTCACCCGCCCGCATCGCGAAGTCGCGGCCGTCGACGGTGAACGCCACGTCGCGCGTCGCGCGCAGGTGCATTTCGATCCGCGCGGCATCGTCGTTCCAGCGCGCCTCATGGCCAAAGGCGTCGACCGGCACCGTGCCCGACAGTTCGCGATTGATCCGGTCGAGCAGGTTCATGTTGAACGCCGCCGTCACCCCGGCCGCATCGTCATAGGCGGCGACCAGCGTCGCTTCGTCCTTGATCCGGTCGATCCCGATCAGCAGCATCGCGCCTTCGCCCAGCCAGTCGCGCATCGCGCGCAGCAACGTGCCGGCGGCCAGCGGCTCCATGTTGCCGATCGTCGATCCGGGAAAGAAGCCCAGCTTGGGCATGTCCGCAACCTGCGGGGGCAGCGGCACGGGGTGCATGAAATCGGCCTCGACCGGCAGCACCGGCAGGCCGGGAAACCGGCTGCCGAGCGTCGCCGCCGACGACCGCAGGAAATCGCCCGAGATATCGATCGGGACATAGGCGGCGGGTTCGATGCAGTTCAGCACGATCGGCGTCTTGACCGACGATCCCGATCCGAACTCGACCACCGCCACCCCGTCGCCGACCGCGCCGACCAGCTCGGGGCAGATCGTCCGGAGGATCGCCGTCTCGGCACGCGTCGGATAATATTCGGGCAGGGCGGTGATGTCCTCGAACAGCTCCGACCCCTTGCGGTCGTAGAACCAGCGCGCGGGAATCGCCTTTTGCGACAGCGACAGCCCGGCCAGCACATCGGCGCGGAACGCGGGATCGGTGCGGGTCGCCATCGGCACGTCGTCGCTCCTGAGCATCACAGATCCTTCGCAAGGCGGACGCCGGTGAACTGCCAGCGCTGATGGGGGTAGAAGAAGTTGCGGTAGCAGGCGCGCGAATGGCCGCGCGGCGTGGCGCACGAACTGCCGCGCAGCACGAACTGCCCGCTCATGAACTTGCCGTTATATTCGCCGACCGCACCCTCGGCGGTCTGGAAGCGCGGGTAGGGGCGGTACGCGCTGCCGGTCCATTGCCACACGTCGCCGAAGAACGCCGGCCCGCCCGTCGACGGCCGCGGTTCGACGGCATGGGCGTGGTCGAGCTGGTTGCCGCCCGCGGGGTCGTGCGCCGCTGCGGCGGCTTCCCATTCGAACTCGGTCGGCAGCCGCGCCCCGGCCCAGCTGGCATAGGCATCCGCCTCGAAGAAGCTGACATGCGTCACCGGCGCGGCGGGGTCGATCGCCCGGCGCCCGTCCAGCCCGAACCGGGTCCATACGTCGTCGCGCCGTTCCCAATAGAGCGGTGCCACGATGCCGTTCGCCTGCACCCATGCCCAGCCATCGGCCAGCCACAGGCGGGCATCGGCATAGCCGCCGTCCGCGATGAACGCCGCCCATTCGCCATTGGTGACGGTGCGGTCGGCGATCGCATGGGGATGGAGCAACGCGTCGTGGCGCGGCCCCTCGCAATCGAACGCGAAGCCCGCTCCGCCATGCCCGACCTGCACGATCCCGCCGCCATGCCCGATCCAGCCGATCGGCGCCGGCACGCCGACCGGGCGCTTGGGCTCCGGCGCGAACATCGCGGGTTCCAGCGGGTTCTCGCTGAAATGATGGAGGATGTCGGTCAGCAGCAGTTCCTGATGCTGTTCCTCGTGGTTGCAGCCCAGCGCGACCAGCGCGCGCGCCGCATCGTTCAGGCCGGGAAACGCCGCGACCAGTGCCGCGTCGATGGCGGCGCGATAGCCACGCACCTCGTCGAGGCTCGGCCGGGTAATCATCCCCCGCCGCGCGCGGGCATGACGACGACCTTCGGCCTCGTAATAGCTGTTGAACAGGAACGGGAAGCGTTCGTCGTGCAGCCTGTAGCCCGGCACATGATCGCGCAGGACAAAGGTTTCGAAGAACCACGTCGTGTGCGCCATATGCCATTTGACCGGCGAGGCATCGTCCATCGACTGCACGGTGGCATCGGCATCGGACAGCGGCGCGGCAAGATCGTCGGTCAGCGAGCGGACGGCGCGGTAGCGATCGACGAGCGCATGGTCGGACCGATCGGCCGGTGTCGCTCGCATGGTCGTCGCTCCTAGGGTTTCGGACGCTCCCCGCCCGGGACCCATAAAACGTCGCCGCCGGCGCTTTTGTTCACAAGCCGCGCGAAAACGAACAGAAAATCCGACAGCCGGTTGAGATAGGCGAGCAGATGCGGGTTGAGCGCGGCATCGTGCGACGCCGCCACCGCCGATCGCTCCGCCCGCCGCACGATCGCGCGCGCCAGATGCAGCGCCGCGGCGGCCCCCGAGCCGCCGGGCAGGATGAAGCTGGTCAGCGGCGACAATCCGGCATTGGCGCGGTCGATCGCCGTCTCCAGCGCGGTCACCTGCTCGGGCACGATGCGCAGCGCCCCCCCGATCGCGGCCGGCGTGGCCAGATCGGCACCCAGGTCGAACAGGTCGTTCTGGATCGTCAGCAGCGTCGCCGCGTCCGGATGATCGCCCAGCGCGACGATCGCGACGCCCAGCGCCGAATTGGCTTCGTCGACGTCACCGATCGCCTGCATCACCGCGGCGTCCTTCGCCACGCGCGATCCATCGACCAGCCCGGTCGTTCCGCCATCGCCGGTGCGGGTATAGATCTTGGTCAGCTTTACCATCGGTGCGTCAGGTGCGGCCGGCGACGAACAGCAGCACGACGACGATCAGGATCGCGATCGCCTGGAACAGCACGCGCGCCTGCATCATCTTGTTCGATTTCAGCGCATGTTCGCTCGGCCCCTCGCCCCGCACCTCGGCGGACCCCTGTGCCAGGAACGACACGATGCCGCGGACCAGCGCGACGACGACCGCGATCATCGCCGCGATCAGCAACAGGACGAGGAAGGTGTTCATCTACTGAAACTAGGCGTTCGCCCGCGCAAAGCCAATGGGTAGCGTGCCGTCGCGCAGATAGTCGGCAAAGGCGCGCCCGTCGACGCCCGCCGCGCGCAGCCCGGCCAGCGTCGGCGAGCCGTTGCGCTTGGCCAGTCGCTGCCCGTCCGGGCCCAGCAACAGCGGATGGTGCCGCCATACCGGCACCGGCAGGTCGAGCAGCGCCTGCAACAGCCGGTGTACATGCGTCGCCGCGAACAGATCGACCCCGCGCACGACATGGCTCACGCCCTGCGCGGCGTCGTCGAGCGTCACCGCCAGATGATAGCTGGTCCCGGCATCCTTGCGCGCCAGCACCACGTCGCCCTGCGCCAGCGGATCGGCGACGACCCGCCCGGCGATCTCGTCGTGCCACGCCAGCGGCCCGGCCAGCGCCACCGCCCGCGCCATGTCGATCCGCCACGCATGCGGCTCGCCAAGGCGCGCCGCAGCAATGTCGGGGGCGATATGCCGACAGGTTCCCGGATAGACGACGCCGTCGACCCCGTGCGGCGCCGACGCACTCGCCGCCACCTCGCGCGCGATTTCGGCACGGGTGCAGAAACAGGGATAGACCAGCCCGCGCGCCCGCAACCGGTCGAGCGCGGCGGCATATATCGGCATCCGCGCCGACTGGAACACGACCTCCCCGTCCCATGCGAGGCCGAGCCATTGCAGGTCGGCCAGGATGCCCGCGACATGCTCCGCCCGGCTGCGCGCGCCATCGATATCCTCGATCCTGAGCAGGAACCGTCCACCCACCCTGCGCGCGCGATCGTGCGATTCGATCGCCGCGACCGCATGGCCGGCATGGAGCAGGCCGGTCGGGCTCGGCGCGAAACGGGTGACGACCGCGCCGGTTTGACTCGCGCTATCGCCCCGTGCTGTCATGTCCGCGTCATCGTTGCCGATCATATCGGCGGCGACGTTTACGCGAGGGGGACTTCATGTACCATCCCGATCGCCTCCGCCATCCCGATGGCTGTCCCGCGCTGGTGCTCAACGCGGACTATACGCCGTTGAGCTATTATCCGCTCAGCGTCTGGCCATGGCAGACAGCGGTTAAGGCCGTGTTTCTCGACCGGGTCGACATCGTCGACCAATATGACCGCGAAGTGTGCAGCCCGACCGCGCGCATCAAGCTGCCGTCGGTGATCGCGCTCAAGCAATATGTCCGGCCGTCGGAATTTCCGGCGTTCACCCGCTTCAACCTGTTCCTGCGCGACCGGTTCAGCTGCCAGTATTGCGGCGCGACGCACGACCTGACCTTCGACCACGTCATCCCGCGCGCACAGGGCGGCCGCACGACATGGGAAAATGTCGCCACCGCCTGCGCGCCGTGCAACCTGCGCAAGGGCGGCCGGACCCCGAAACAGGCGGCGATGCCGCTCCACGTCCGCCCGATCCGTCCGACCAGCTGGCAGCTGCAGGAACAGGGCCGCCGCTTCCCGCCCCACCACCTGCACGAGACGTGGCACGACTGGCTGTACTGGGACGTCGAGCTGGAGGCGTGACGGCGTTCGTCAGCATCACCCGGCTGCGCGTCCGCGCCATCCGCTTCCTTCCCGCGTTCCTGATCGAAACGTGGCAGAGCGCGCGACAGGTCAGGCGCGCCGAAGGCTATCTGGGCGGGCGGATGCTCGCGGATCGGCGGCAAACCTATTGGACGATGACGGCGTGGACCGACGCCGCAGCGATGCGCGCCTACATGACCGTCGGGCCGCACCGCCGCGCGATGCCAAAGCTGATGAACTGGTGCGATCAGGCGAGCGTCGCGCACTGGGTGCAGGACGATGCGACGCTACCCGACTGGAACGAAGCCGACCGGCGGATGCGAAGCGAAGGTCGCGCCTCGAAAGTACATCGTCCTGCGAACGGTCATGATCCGATGACGTTCGACATGCCACGAACGACAGGTGGCGTGTGGCTGACGCCGAAGCGCGAGCGCTGACGCCACTCGTCGTTCGTCGTTCGTCGTTCGTCGTTCGTCGTTGGTCGTCCCCGCGCAGGCGGTGACCCATAAACGCAACCGCAGCGGCTCGACCTTACACGGCAGCGGCTATGGATTCCCGCCTGCGCGGGAATGACGAAGGCTGCGCTCAGTCCCCCTTCGACGTCAACGGCGGCGTCTGCTGGTGCTGGACCACCGTCCAGACGCCGTGCTCGATCCAGCGATAGGTCGAGGTGCAATACGCCACATACGCCTCGCCGCCCTTGTGCGCCTCCGCCTTGTACGCGACCACGATCAGCCCTTCCTGCGGCCGCGCGACCTGACGCTCGGTCAGCGATACCTGCTCCCAGCGCGGCGTGTCCTTGACCGCGTCGATCGCCTGCCCGCCCGTAAACACGAACGGCGGCGTCGGCAGCACCATCAGGCATTCGTTGTCGACCGACTCCTCGTAATGCGCCGCGTCGGCGGTCCACAGGCTTTCCTCGAAATTCCAGATACGATCGTCGTCCACGGTAAATCTCCCGTTGTTGCCGGCGTTTAGCGTTCGGGCGTCGCCACGGTTCCGAATACCGTCCGCCCCGCACCCTCGCCCCGCCGCAACCGTGCTTGCCGAGGCTGTATCAGACCGATAATACACGGCCGGTATCATGGCTTACGATCCCCCGTCCCCGCCCTCCGGCCCGATCCATCCCAGCCGGATCGGTCGCCTGTCGACCCCGTTGACCGGCGACGCGCTGGAACGGCGGCGGCGGCTGGCGGCGTTCGACGAGGCGCTGGCCGATTACGACCGCAGCTTTCCCGGCGCTGGCGATCCGCCGCCCCCGCCCGACGCACCGACGCCCGCCGGCAAACGCCGTCCGCTGCGCTGGTGGCTGCGCTGGGTCATGCGCGGCTTCGGCGTCTTCATCGTCCTGCTGGTGATCGCGATCGGCTGGCTGGCGCTGACCGCGCCTTTGTCCAAATCGCTCGAACCGCCCGCCCCGCCGTCGATCACGCTGCTGTCGGCGGAGGGCACGCCGATCGCCGAGCGCGGTGCCAATATCGGCAAGCCGGTCGACGCGACCACGCTGCCCGCGCATGTCACCGAAGCGTTCATGGCGATCGAGGACCGCCGCTTCCGCACGCACTGGGGCATCGATCCGCGCGGCATCGCCCGCGCGATGTGGACCAATACCGCGGCAGGCGGCGTGCGACAGGGCGCGAGCACGATCACGCAGCAGCTTGCCAAGAACGCGTTCCTCGATTCCGACCGTACCGCCGCACGCAAGATCCGCGAGGTCCTGATCGCCTTCTGGCTGGAGGCGTGGCTGACCAAGGACGAGATCATGTCCCGGTATCTGTCCAACGCCTATTTCGGCGACAACGCCTACGGCCTCGACGCCGCCGCCCGCCATTATTTCAGCCGCGCGCCCAAGGACCTGACCGTCGGCCAGTCGGCGATGCTGGCGGGATTGGTGAAGGCGCCCTCGCGCCTCGCGCCCACCGGCAACCTGAAGGGCGCGCGGGCGCGGCAGGCGGTGGTCGTCGGCGCGATGGAGGCCGCCGGCTACCTGACCCCGGCCGAAGCGAACCGGGTCAGGCCCGCGGTGCTGCGCGTCACCGACAACAGCACCCTGCCCTCGGGCACCTATTTCGCCGACTGGGTCCTGCCGCAGGCGCGCGACCGCGAGGGCGGCGTCGGTGCGGATCGCAAGGTCACGACGACGCTGGAAATCCGCATGCAGCGTGCCGCCGAACGCGCGGTGCGCAACGCCGGGCTGAAGCAGACGCAGGTCGCGATCGTGGCGATGCGCCCCGACGGCCGGGTCATCGCGATGGTCGGCGGCAAGAATTACGGTGCCAGCCCGTTCAACCGTGCGGTGCAGGCGCGGCGCCAGCCGGGATCGACCTTCAAGCTGTTCGTCTATCTCGCCGCGATGCGTTCCGGGCTGACCCCCGACAGCGAGGTGCTCGACGAACCGGTGACGATCGGCGAATGGAAACCGCGCAACAGCGACGGGCGCTATCTGGGCGCGATCACGCTGGAACGCGCGTTCCAGCGGTCGAGCAACGTCGCCGCCGCGCGCCTGACCAAGGAGGTCGGCGTCAAGAACGTCATTCGCGCCGCGCGCGACCTCGGCATCTCGACCCCGATCGCCAACGAAGCCTCGATCGCGCTCGGCACCTCGACGGTGTCGCTGCTCGAACTCACCAGCGCCTATGCCGCGATCGCCGCGGGCGAGGCGCCCGTGATCCCGCGCGGCCTTGCCGTAACCGACGAGCCGACCTGGCTCGACCGGCTGCGCTCGACCCGGCGGACGCTGTCGCGGCAGGAGCTGGAGGGGATGCGCACGCTGCTCGCCGCCTCGATCCGGCAGGGCACCGGCATCGCCGCCAACCTGCCGGTCGACGCGTTCGGCAAGACCGGCACGACGCAGGACAATCGCGACGCGCTGTTCGTCGGCTATGCCGGCGGGATCGTCGCCGGCGTGTGGCTGGGCAATGACGACAACACGCCCAATCCGGGGCTGGCCGGCGGCGGCCTGCCCGCGCGCATCTGGCGCGATTTCATGCGCCAGGCGTTGAACATCCGCGACCCAATCCCGGTCACCACCCCCGAACCCGAACCGATCGACAATGCGATCGACGCGGTACAGGACGTGCTGGGCATTCCCGACGACGGGCCGGTGACGGTCGAGGGCCCCGGCTTCGACGTCTCGCTCGACCGCGACGGCCAGGTCCGCTTCGACCCCCGCGAACGCCGCCGCCGCGAGGACGAACCGTTGCTGCCGGAGGACCGCCGCGCGCCGGAGGAGGACGAGCAGTAGGGCTTCCCCGTCATTCCCGATGACGGCCACCACGCCCCCTCGTCCTTCCCGCGGAGGCAGGAATCCATTGACGCAACGGCAGTGATCTGACCGCAAACGCCAGCGGATATGGACTCCCGCCTACGCGGGAGTGACGAAGAATAGGGGCGGCGAACCCATCTACCCGTCACCCAGGACTTGATCCGGGGGATGACGAGTCCACCGCTCGCGCGCCGCAACCGCCATTGACCCCCGCCCCCTGCACCGCCAACACGCTGCGATGCGCTTCTTTTCCGACAACGCCGCCCCCGCCTGCCCCGCGGTCCTCGACGCGATCGTCGCCGCGAACGGGCAGGATACCGCCTATGACGGCGACGCGCTGAGCCGGCGGCTCGATGCGCGGTTCGGCGAGCTGTTCGGGTGCGAGGTCGCGGTATTGTGGGTCCCGTCGGGCACAGCCGCCAACTGCCTCGCGCTGACCGCGATGTGCCCGCCGCATGGCGGCATCGTCTGTCACGCACACGCGCACATCCAGAATGACGAGGGCGGCGCGCCCGAATTCTACACCCATGGCGCCAAGCTGATGCTGCTGGATGGCGACGGCGCGAAGCTCGCCCCCGATACCATCGAAGCGTTCCTGGCGACGATCCGCGACGACGTGCATCAGGTGCAGCCGCACGCGATCTCGATCACCCAGGCGACCGAGGCGGGTCGGGTCTATGGCCCGGACGAGGTCGCTGCGATCGGCACGCTCGCCAGGGCGCGCAACCTCGGCCTGCACATGGACGGCGCGCGCTTCGCCAATGCCGTCGCCCATCTCCGCTGTGCGCCTGCCGACGTCACGTGGCGGGCAGGCGTCGACGCGCTGTCGTTCGGCTTCATCAAGAATGGCGGCATGTCGGCGGAGGCACTGGTGTTCTTCCGCCCCGATCTCGCGAAGGTCGCGCGCTATCGCCGCAAGCGCGCCGGGCTGCTGGCGTCCAAGGGCCGGTTCCTCGCCGCGCAGCTGCTGGCGATGCTCGACGGCGACGTCTGGCTGCACAATGCCCGCGCCGCCAATGCCGGCGCGGCGGTGCTGGCGCAGGCGGCGGGCGACCGGCTGGTCCATGTGGTCGAGGCGAACGAGGTGTTCCTGCGCCTCACCGCCGGTGAAGCCGCCGGTTTGCGCAGCGCGGGGTTCGACTTCTACGACTGGGGCACCGGGCAGGCGCGACTGGTGGTCGCGTGGGATCAGGATGCGGCGACCGTCGCTCCGCTGGCGCAGGCGATCGCCGCGCTGTGACAACGCCGCGCTCCGCGACGCCGACGGTCCTCGTCCCGTTCTTCATCGTCACGCTGATCTGGGGATCGACATGGATCGTGATCCGCGACCAGCTGGGCGTGGTGCCCGCGTCGTGGTCGGTCACGTACCGCTTCGTCATCGCCGGGGTGACGATGCTGCTCTGGGCATGGTGGCGCGGCAACCGCATCGCGCTCGACCGCCGCGGTCTGCTGTTCGCACTCGGCCTCGGCTTCGCGCAGTTCTGCCTCAACTTCAACTTCGTCTACCGCGCCGAACAATATGTCACCTCGGGGCTGGTCGCGCTGATGTACGCGCTGCTGGTCGTGCCCAACGCGGTGCTCGCCCGCATCTTTCTCGGCCAGCGCATGGGGCGGCAGCTGCTGGTCGGGTCGGTGATCGCGCTGGCCGGCGTCGCGCTGCTGTTCCTGCACGAGGCGCGCGAGCATCCCGAAAACGGCGCGGCGGTGCTGCTGGGGCTCGCCATCGCGCTTGCCGGGGTGTTCGCCGCGTCGGTCGCCAACGTCATGCAGGCGACGTCGACCGCCAAGGCCTATCCGATGGTGCCGCTGCTCGGCATCGCGATGCTGATCGGCGCAGGGATCGATGCCGTCTATGCGAGCGCGACGGTCGGGCCGCCGGTGTTCGACTGGCGCTGGTCCTATGTCGGCGGGTTGCTCTACCTCGGCATTGTCGCCTCGGCGGTGGCCTTCACCCTGTATTACGGGCTGATCCGCGTGATCGGCCCGGCCAAGGCGGCGTATAACGGCGTGGTCGTGCCGGTGATCGCGATGCTGTTGTCGACCCTGTTCGAGGGTTATCGCTGGTCGCCGCTGGCCGGCGGCGGCGCGGCGCTGGCACTGGCCGGGCTGGTCGTGGCGCTCAAGGCGCGCAGGCCGAACCGGTAATCGGGGTAGCGCGGGCGCCAGCCCAGCACCCGCTTCGCCCTGCCGTTCGCCACCCGCCGGTTCTCGGCATAGAAGGCGCGCGCCATCGGGCTGAGCGATTCCAGTGCGACGAAGGGCGGCGGGTCCAGCCCCAGCAACTGTGCCGCGTAGGTGACGACGTCGTTCTGCGGTGCCGGCAGGTCGTCGGACAGATTATACGCTCCCGCCGGTGCCGACAGACCGCGCGCGACGCCCTCGGCGATGTCGGCGACGTGGATACGGCTGAACACCTGCCCGGGGCGATCGACGCGGTGCGCCTCTCCTGCCGCGACACGGTCGAGCGGCGAGCGGCCGGGGCCGTAGATGCCGGGCAGACGGAAGACGCGCGCGCCATGGTCGAGCCAGTCGCGATCCGCCGCGTTGCGGCCGGCGCGGCGACCGGCGACCGATGCGCTTTCATCGACCCACCCGCCATCGGCATCCCCGTAAACGCCGGTCGACGACAGATAGGCGAGTGTCGGTCCGGCCAGTATGTCGCGATAGGTGGCGAGGACCGGATCGCCATCGGCATCGGGCGGTACGCTCGACAGGATCGCGGTCGCCTGACGCCCCTCGAACCGCACGCGGTCATGGTCGGCAAAGGCGACGGTGCCGTCGCGCCCGTCGCGGGTGGTGCCGACCACGCGCCAGCCATGCGGTTCGAGCCGTGCGGCGATCGCCCGTGCGGTATAGCCCATGCCGAAGATCAGGAGGCGCATCGGTTTACCGCTGCCTTCCGCCGGGGGGAATCCGGCCTGCGCCGGGATGACGTGCGCGGTGAGATGTGATGTCGAGCAGGTCCAGTGTCACTTCGCCCCATAGCCGTTATACAGCAGCCCGAAATAATCGCCCTTGTTCCAGCGCGGCCGCTCGGTCGCGTCGGCGAGGTCGAGCGCGATGTCATGGTTGATCGCGACGAACATCCGCCCCGCCGTCCAGTCGAAAATCTGGTTCATGTCGTCGCCGGGCTGGTGATAGCGATGCTCGAGGAAGTCGGCGACCGCCGCCTTGCCCGGCCCCTTCCAACCCGTGTCGAGCGAAACCGCCGGGATCCCCGCCTTGACGAAGCTGTAATGGTCGGACCGGACGAAGATCGCCTCTTCGGGTTCGGGATCGGGGCTGAGCGCGATGCCGCGCTTGCCTGCCGCGCGCGCCACCGCCTGCGCCACGGTCGAATGATCGGCGCCGATCGCGACCATGTCCTGAAAGCGATAGGACAGGATCGGCATGTCGAGATTGACGTCGGCGACGATCGATCCACGAGGCACCGTCGGATGCAACGCGAAATATTCGCTGCCGATCAGGCCCTTTTCTTCGGCGGTCACGCTGACGAACACCAGGCTGCGACGCGGTTTGCGCGGATCGGCGGCGAACTGCTTCGCCACCTCGATCATCGCCGCGGTGCCGACGCCATTGTCCATCGCGCCGTTGTTGATCCGGTCGGCGCCCTTGGGCAGCGTCGGATCGGTCGACACGCCGATATGGTCGAGGTGCGCCGACAGCGCGACATATTCGCCCTTCAGCACCGGATCGCTGCCGGGCAGCACGCCGACGACGTTGCTGCTGGCGAAGCGGGTGACCTTCGAACGCTGGCGGCTGGTCACGCGCACGCCGGTGGCACCGCGCGGCAAGGCCTGGCCGGCGGCATCGGCCTTCACCACCGCCGCCCAGTCGAGGCCCGATCCGGCGAACAGCTTGGCGGCGCCCGCGGCGCTCAGCGACGCGACCGATGGCGCGGCGGCGCCGGCGACATGGGGGCGGCCGTCCTTCGCAGCCCACGTCATGCGCGGGCTGCGATAGATCGCCATCAGATAACTGAAGGGATAGCGATGCGTCTGTTCGGTATTCTCGATCTGGATCACGCCGATCGCGCCGCGCGTCGCCGCGGTGGTGCGCTTGGTATCGCCGCTGGCCAGATGCGCACGGACCTCGCTCGGCAGGCTGGCGGGCGCGCCGTAGAGATAGGCGACGATCTTGCCGCGTACGTCCAGCCCGGCATAGTCGTCGATGCCGTGCGCCGGATCGACCACGCCGCGTCCGACGAACACCACCTCACCCGTGCGTCTGAAATCGGGTTCGAGGAAGCTGGTCGAGGTCAGGTAATCGGTGCCGAAGGCGAGCGCCGGCCGTCCGGCGGCGCTCAGCCTGCCCTGCCCGACCGGCACCGCGGAAGCGAGCGGCACCTTTTGCAGATAGGTGCCGTCGTCGCCCGCCGGTTGAAGGCCGGCGGCCTGCATCTGCTGCGCGACATAGGCGGCGGCGCGGTCATATTCGGGCGTGCCGGGCTCGCGACCCTTCATGTCGTCGGCGGCGAGGAACGCGACATGCGCCCGCATCGCCGCTTCGTCCGGGGTCAGCGGCGCGGTTTGCGCGGCGGCCGGCGCGGCCAGCAGCAACAGGGGGAGGAGGGCGCGCATGAGCAGTTCCTTGTGAGTCGCGACGCAAAAACGATCGTCGTTCCAGCGCAGGCTGAAATCTCCCCGGTAACGAAGCGCGTCCTTCGTTACCGGGAGGCCCCAGCCTTTGCTGGGGCAACGATACGGGGCGAACCTCTATTTCGCGCCGTACCCGTTATACAGCGTGCCGAAGAAATCGCCCTTGTTCCACGCCGGCCGCTGCGGGGCGTCGGCGATGTCGCGGGCGATCTGGTAATTGACGTTGATGAAGCGTTCGCCCGATTCCCAGTCGATCGGCGGGCCCTGCACCACCTCGTCCGACGGCTGGTGATAATTGTTGGCGAAGAACGCGTCGACCGCCGCCTTGCCCGGTCCCGACGTGCCCGGCCACAGGAACACCGACGGCACCCCCTGCTGCACGAAGCGATAATGGTCGGAACGCACGAACAGCGCCATTTCCGGCATCGGATCGGGCGAGAAGGTCGCGCCCGCCGTCGTCGCCGCCCGCTTCACGATATCGCCCAGGGTCGAGCGCGCCGCGCCGAAGGCGATGACGTCGGTGAACTTGTAGGTGATGATCGGCATGTCGAGATTGACGTTGGCAACGATCCGCGCCTTCCCGATCGTCGGGTTGTTGGCGAAATAGTCGGAGCCGACCAGCCCCTTTTCCTCGGCCGTCACCGCCAGGAACAGGATCGAGCGGCGCGGCGCCTTGCCCGCCGCCTTGAACCGCTTGGCCTCCTCGATCAGCGAAGCGATGCCGACCGCATTGTCCATCGCGCCGTTGTAGATCGTGTCGCCCTTCTTGTTCGGCGCGCCCACACCGACATGGTCGAGATGCGCCGACAGCACGACCGTTTCCGACGCGACGGCCGGATCGCTGCCCGGCAGGATGCCGGCGACGTTGTAGCTCGGCAGCGGCTTGATCTCGGTCCTGATCGTCGCGGCCAGCGCGGGCTTTAATGCCACGCCGCGGAACGGCCCCTTGGCCGACAGCTCCTGCGCCGCCTTGGCCCACGTAGTGCCCGATCCGGCGAACAGCTTCTCGGCCCCGGCGACGCCCAGCGTCGCGATGGTCGGCACGCCGCCGCCCATCACATGGCCGGCGCCGTTGGCCTCGGCCCAGCTCACGCTCGGGCTCTGATAGCCGGCCGCCGCCTTCGACAGCGGCATCCGTTCGGCGAGCGCCGGCGTCTGGAGCGCGATCACCGCGACCGCGCCCTTTGCCTTCGCGATCGCCGCCTTGGTCGCGATGCCGCCGAAATGCGCCGATTCCTCGCTGTCGAGCCCGTCCGGCGCGCCGCGTACCACCGCCACGATCTTGCCGCGCACGTCGAGGCCGGCATAGTCGTCGCGGCCCGGCCGGACGATGCCATAGCCGACATAGACGACCTGTCCCTTGAAGCTCGCCTCCGCCGCACGCGGATCGATGCCGGGCAGATACTCCTCGCCGAAGGTCAGCGGCTGGCCGTTCAGGCTCAGCGTCCCCTTGTCGGCGGCGTTCATCCGGATCAACGGTACGTTTTGTAGATAGCTGCCCGCGTCACCGGCCGGACGCAGCCCGGCGGCGTAGAATTGCGACGCGACGTAATTGGCGGCGATGTCGTATTCGGGCGAGCCGGCATCGCGACCGCGCATCGCGTCGCTCGCCAGGAACATGACATGCGCCTTCATCGCCGCCTGTGCGGGCGGCAGGACCGCGTTCAGTTCCGCGTTGCGCGCCTGCGTTTCGGCGGCGGCGGGAGCGGCAGGCGCCGTGGCCGGCGGTGCATCCTGCGCGACGGCGGCGGTGCTGATGAGAAGACCGAGCAACAAGGCTGGACGGAACATTGGAATCCTTCGACAAGCGACCATAGATACAGGCGTAGCTTGTGCCGTGCGCGCATGCAACGCAGCCGCGGACGTGGATTGAGGGTCAAGGATGATGATGGTCGATGCGACGCGTAGCCCGATGGCCCCGCCTGTCATCCGGCGCAGCGAATACCGCACGCCGGCCTGGGCCGTGCCCGACGTCGCGCTGGAATTCGATCTCGATCCGAAGGACACGCGGGTGCGGGCGACGCTGTCGGTGGTGCGGAACGGCGACGGGCCGCTGCGGCTCGACGGCGACGGCCTGACCCCGTTGTCGGTCACGGTCGACGGGGTCCTGCGCAACGATTGGCGGCTGGAGGACGGCGCGCTCGTCCTCCCCCTGCCCGGCGACGCGCACGAAGTCACGACCGAGGTGGCGATCGACCCGCAGGCCAATACCCAGCTCATGGGTCTCTATGCGTCGGGTGGCAACCTGTGCACCCAGTGCGAGGCGGAGGGGTTCCGTCGCATCACCTTCTTCCCCGACCGGCCCGATATCCTCAGCCGCTACCGGGTAAGGATGACCGCCGACAAGGATGGCTTCCCGGTGCTGTTGTCGAACGGCGATCCGGTGGCGTCGGGCGATTCGGCCGACGGGCGCCACTGGGCGGAATGGTCCGATCCCTTCCCCAAGCCCTGCTATCTCTTCGCACTGGTCGCCGGCGACCTGGTCGCCAATCGCGCACACTTCGTGACGGCATCGGGCCGCGAGGTGGAACTCGGCATCTGGGTCCGCGCGCCCGACCTTGCCAAGACCGACCATGCGATGCGCGCGCTGAAAACGTCGATGGCGTGGGATGAGCGCGTCTATGGCCGCGAATACGACCTCGACGTGTTCAACATCGTCGCGGTCGACGATTTCAATTTTGGAGCGATGGAGAACAAGGGGCTGAACATATTCAACAGCCGCTACATCCTGGCGGACCCCGACACCGCGACCGATTACGATTACGACGGCATCGCCGCCGTCGTCGCGCACGAATATTTCCACAACTGGTCGGGCAACCGCGTCACCTGTCGCGACTGGTTCCAGCTGTCGCTGAAGGAGGGCTTCACCGTCCTGCGCGACCAGCAGTTCTCCGCCGATCAGGGATCGGCCGCGGTCAAGCGGATCGAGGATGTGCGGTCGCTGCGCGCGTCGCAGTTCCCCGAGGATGCCGGGCCGCTCGCCCATCCGATCCGCCCCGATGCCTATCAGGAGATCAGCAACTTCTACACCGCCACCATCTACAACAAGGGGGCGGAGGTCGTGCGGATGATCGCGACGATCCTCGGGCAGGCCGCGTTCCGCGCGGGCACCGACCTGTATTTCGCGCGCCACGACGGCACGGCCGCGACGTGCGAGGATTTCGTGGTGGCGATGGAGGACGCGTCGGGCGTCGACCTGTCGCGCTTCCGCCACTGGTACCGGCAGGCGGGGACGCCGCGCGTGTCGGCGACGCTCGACCATGTGCCCGGCGGCGGCCGCGCCACGCTGTCGTTGCGGCAGAGCACCCCGCCGACACCGGGACAGGCGGACAAGCAGCCGATGGTCCTGCCGCTCAAGCTGCGGCTGTTCGGCGCCGAGACCGGCAGACCGTTGAGCGACGAACGCCTGTTCCTGTTCGACGAGGACAGCGCATCGATCACGTTCGAGACGGTGACCGAACGTCCGGTGCTGTCGATCAATCGCGGCTTTTCGGCGCCGGTGATCGTCGAGACCGACCGCACCTCGGCCGACCTCGCGTTCCTCAGCGCGCACGACGACGATCCGTTCGCCCGGTACGAGGCGATGCAGCAGCTGATGCTCGACACGCTGGTCGCCTCGGTCGCCAGCGGGCACGGCGATCACGGCGCGGTGATCGACGCGGTCGCGAACACGCTGGCCGACGACCGGCTCGACCGGGCATTCGTCGCCGAAGCGGTGTTGCTGCCCTCCGACAGCTTCATCGGCGACCAGATGGGCGTGGTCGATCCCGACGCGATCTTCACCGCGCGCGAGGCGCTGCGCGGCGATATCGGCCGCGCGCTGCTGACCGAATGGCGTGCGGCCTACGCCGCGACGCAGGCCGACGCGTTCGAATATACCCCCGATGCCAAGGGCAAGCGGCGGCTGCGCACCGTCGCGCTTGGCTATATCGCCGCATCGGGGGCGAGCGACGCCGACGCCATCGCCTTCGCCCAGTTCGGCGATGCGGACAACATGACCGACCGGCAGGGCGCCCTGATGACGCTGGTCAATTCCGGGTCGGACGATCGCATCGCCGCGCTCGACATCTTCTACAACCGCTATCGCGACAACGCTCTGGTGCTGGACAAATGGTTCACCACCCAGGCGCTGTCGACGCGGCCCGATGCGTTCGAACAGGTCGAGGAACTGGCCGGGCATCGCGACTTCACGCTGACCAATCCCAATCGCGCCCGTGCGCTGATCGGTGCGTTCAGCATGAACCAGAAGGCGTTCCACCGCGCCGACGGTGCCGGATACCGCTTCCTCGGCCACCAGTTGATCGCGCTCGACCGGATCAATCCGCAGACCGCCGCCAAGATGCTGCCCCCGCTCGGCCGCTGGCGCCGTTTCGACCGCGCGCGCGGCGAACGGATGCGGGCCGAGCTGGACCGCATCCTGGCCGTGCCGGGACTGTCGAAGGATATGCTGGAACAGGTGGGGAAGTCGCTGTCCTGATATCCTTCCCGGCACGGGGAGGGGGACCGTCCGCGCAGCGGATGGTGGAGGGGGCTTTCCGCAAACGAGCCGCTGGTTGAAGCCCCCCTCCACCAGCCTTCAACTGATCCCCCTCCCCGTGCCGGGGAGGATATCAATGGCTGAACCACTCCGGGTATCGCTGCGCCTTCTCCGCGACCAACCCCTCATAATAGCGCATCAGGTCGACCGCATGGTCGCGGTCGGTGCGGACGCGCGCCGCCGCCGCGTCGGCCGCCGCCTTCACCACATCATAGTCCCGCGCGAACATCCGCGCGATGGCGTCCGCCGCCGATCGCGGATCGCGTGCGGCATAGGTTTCGGCGAAGTCCGGCTCGGCGATCTCGGCACAGCCGCCCTCGTCGGGCACGATCAGCGGCAGGCCCGACGCCAGCCCCTCCAGCCCGACCAGCCCGAACGGTTCGGCATCCGACCCGTGGATCAGCGCGTCGCAGCTCGCCATGATCCGGGCGAGGCGGACCCGGTCGTAAACCGGCCGGAACAGCTTGATATGCGGGCTGTTCTTCAACCGGTGTTCGAGCCGCCGGGTATGCACCCCGCTGCCGATCTGGATCATGCCGACGGGCAGATGCTCGCCCGCCATCTCGACCGCGTCGAAGATCATCGGCCAGCGCTTTTCGGCATGGTGCCGCCCCAGTCCCAGCAGCAGATGCCCCTCTGGCGGCAGGCCCAGCTGTTCGAGCAGCGACGCGCGCAACGCCGCGTCACGATGCTCGGGCGAGAAGAAGCCGCGCTGGATGCCCAGCGGCATCGACGCATGGACCGTCAGCCCGCGCGCGGCGTGGCGCTTCTCCAGCGCCGGACCGTTGGTGACGAACGCGTCCATCCTGTCGAGATAGCGCGCCATGTAGCGCGTCCACCACATGAACGCCTCCTCGATCCGCTCGCGGCTCGCCATCCGCTCGAACCAGCGCAAGGGGTAGGCGCCAACATTGTCGTTGTGCGCGAAATAGACCTTCACCGCATGGCCCGGCCAGTCGGCGACGATCGTCGCCGGGCGCCACGGGCTCGACGCCTCGACCACATCGGGATGCAGTTCGTCGAGCAGCGCGTGGATCGCCCCGCCGCGCACGAAGATGCCGTAATTGGGGTCCAGCACCAGCGTCGGCGCCTTCACCCAGTGAATGCGTCCGCCACCGGGACGCTCCTCGACCGAATTCGCCTTGGCCGGGGCGATGACGATTAGTTCGTGGCCCAGTTCGGCCATGATCGTCATCTTGTGGTCGATATAGGTGCGCACCCCCCCGCCGGTCGGCGAGTAGAATTCGTTGACGTCGACGACGCGCATCGGCGGCGGCCGCTCAGCCGAGCGGGGCGAAACCGCCCAGCCCGCGCAGATACTGGGCACGGATCGTCGCGGTCGTGACGCCGGCGGGCACGGTGATGATCGCCTGCGCCAGCTTCGGCCGCGCCCGTCCCAGCTTCGCCGGACCGGGAAAGCCCGCACCGTCGCGCATGAAGTTGAACTTGTTGCGCCCGTCGCGATCATGTGTGAACAGCAGCGCATAGCGCCCCGGCGACGGCGCACGGATGCAAAGCTGCACCGCGCCCGATGCCGGCATCTCGGCCCAGATGCGGCGGAAGAACTTGCCCTCCTTGCGCAGGTCGCGATCGTCCTTCAGGAAATCGTCGTCGTTCGCCGGATACAGTTCCAGCTTCAGCCGGCCGGTGCGATCCTTCAGGCCCACCACGTTGACGCGGATCGCCGGCCCCTGATTTGCATTGCACGCACCGGCATCGCTGCCGATCGACTGGGCGGTAGCCGGACTGGCAGCGAGCAACGCCGCGCCGAGCAGCGTCAAGGGCAATTTCATCATTCTTTCCTTGCGAGCGCAGGAAGCCCGAACGCCGCCATCAGCACCACATGGGTGAAAAGGGTGAGCGTCGCGATGAATGCGACGAGATCGGACAGGGCTTCGCCATGCCCGATAAACATAATCGCGAAGTTGGCGAAAAGAAGGTCTTTGTTCGGCAACAGCGGCAGCCGCGCCACCACCAGCCGCCCGGCCGCCAGGAACAGCCACCACGTGATCGAGACGTTGGGCATCGCGAAATAGCTGGCGATGCCGAAGGCCAGCGACCCCAGTACCAGCCGCGCGGCATGCACGCCGAAGATCCAACGCAGCGTCGCGCCCGGCAGCGAAAAGACCCGGCGCGAGAACAGCAGCAGCACGCCGGAAATGCCGACCGCAACCGCAGCCGACCAGGCGAGCATCCGCAGCTGCGGCGCGGTGAACAGCTCGAACGCGAAGGGCAGCGCGACCGCCAGCATCGCGACCGTCACGATGTTGCCGGCGATGCCCGACAGGATCGTCACGTCCTTCACCGCGCCGAACGGGGCGGTCACCATCTTCAGCCGCGCGCGCGCCCAGGCATAGAAGAACACGTCGCCCGAATAGCCGATGACCACGTCGTTCGCGATCCGCTTGCGCACCAGCGCCCCGAACCCGTCGAACGGCAACCGCCACAACGCGCGGAAGATGACGAAGTCGAACAGCGGCGGCGCGAAATAGGCGAGCGCGAAGAACAGGTAGAACCACGGCGAATCCGGCGCGGCCAGCTCGACCCCGGCCCAGCCATGGTCGAACAGCTCCCACGCCAGCCCGACGATCATCAGCCCGGAAAGCAGCGCCCCCACGATGCGCGGCCAGCGCGGGCGGAACCGCTCCAGCGGCTCCAGCCCGGCAAGATCGGGACGCCCGGCAGCGGGTTCGGCATCGGTTACCATGTCATCCCGCTCTAGCGGCTTGTGGGTCCGGCGGCCAGCGTCATGCCGGCGGGGCCATCGCATCGGGGTGCGCCGCCCGCAGCGCCGGCAGCTGCGCCGCGCGCGCATCGATCGCCAGCAGCCGCGGCCACGGCGTCAGGTCGAGGTCGAAGCGGCGGGCATTGTAGAGTTGCGGCACGAGGCAGCAATCGACCACGCCCGGCGCGACACCGCCGAAATACCCGTCCGCCGGTGCCCCCGCCTCCAGTGCGCCCAGCCCTTGCGCGATCCAGTGGCGATACCAGTCGGCTTTGGCATCCGCATCGGCACCGAACTGCGATTCCAGCCGCCGCAGCACGCGCAGATTGTCGATCGGATGGATGTCGGCGACGATCACCAGCGCCAGCGCCAGCGCGCGGGCCCGCGCCAGCGGCTTGGCGGGGAACAGGCGGGGCGCGGGATGCGCCGCGTCGAGCCAGTCGAGGATCGCCAGCGACTGGGTCAGCATCGTGCCCCCGCCAATGTCGAGCGCGGGCACCAGCCCCTGGCGGTTGCGTGCGAGATGTTCGGGCGAGCGCTGTTCGTCCTCGAGCAGCGACACGGGCACGCTGTGCCACGCCACGCCCTTCAGGTTCAGCGCGATGCGGACGCGGTAGGCCGCCGACGAACGGTGATAGTCGTAGAGCGTGTAGCCGCTCACCGTCCGGTCCCGCCGGACGGTACCAGCGACGTGCCGGCGCGCCCCCTGCGGAACGCGCTGAACCACGTCGCCGGATTCAGGCTGGTGGTGCCGTCGAGCGAGAATGTGATGAATTCGGCGCGCCCGCCGATATTCTCCCACGGCACGGGTCCGCCCAGCCCGCGCTCGGCCTCCGAAAAACGGCTGTCGGCGCTGTTGTCTCGATTGTCGCCCATCAGGAAGACGTGGTTGGCGGGGATCACGATCGCGGGGAAATTGTCGCCCTGCGAATAGCGGAAGTCGATCGTGTCGTACTGGCGACCGTTGGGCAGCGTCTCGCGGAACAGCGGCAGGCGGCAGAACGCGCCCTTGTCGGTGCGCACCAAGGCACCCGGATATTGATCGGGATCGCAGCGGGTATTGGCGTCGACCGGGATCATCGCGTCGCCCATCGCGCGGCGGGGGATCGCGACGTCGTTGATGTAGACGACGCCGCCCGCCACCTCCAGCCGGTCGCCCGGCAGGCCGATGACGCGCTTGATGAGGTCGGTGTTGCTGCCCGGCGGCTTGACGATCACCACGTCGCCGCGCTCGGGCATCGAACCCCACAGGCGACCGTGCCACGCCGGCAGCTGCACGCTCCACGTCTCCTGCGGCTGGCGCAGGACGACGTCGCGGAACATCGCCACCGGATCGGGGATGGTCGGCGAGACGAACGACCAGCCATACGCATATTTGCTGACGACCAGCCGGTCGCCGACGCGCAGGCCCGGCAGCATCGATTCGGACGGGATGTAGAACGGCTTGGCGATGAAGCTGTGGAAACCCAGCACCACCAGCAACAGCCAGAACAGCCCGCGCAGCTCACCCTTCCAGTCGAGCCGGGCGCGCCGGGGCGCGGAATGGGTGGCGGCGGGGGTCGGCTGCGACGGCGCGGGTACGTTGTCCTCCAGCGCCAGATGATCGGCCATCAAACGTCCTACTCTGTCTCGGGCACCGCTTCGATGATGACGAACGCCTGTGCCCAAGGGTGGTCGTCGGTCATCGTCAAATGCACCCTTGCGACGTGGCCCGCAGGGATCATCGCGTCAAGTCGTGCTTTCGCGCCGCCGGTCAGCGCCAGTGTCGGCGCACCGGAGCGCGCGTTGACCACGCCGATATCGCGCATGAACACGCCCGCGGCAAAGCCGGTACCGACCGCCTTGGAAAACGCTTCCTTGGCGGCGAAGCGCTTGGCGAGCGTGCCGGCGCGGGTGAAGGGGCGGCGGGCGGCCCTGGCCTGTTCGACCCCGGTGAAGACGCGCTGCAGGAACCGGTCGCCGAAACGGTCGAGCGAGGACTGGATGCGCTCGATATTGCACAGGTCGGAACCGAGACCGACGATCATCCAATCCTCCCCGGCACGGGGAGGGGGACCAGCCGCAGGCTGGTGGAGGGGGGCGTCCTGCTCCACAATGGTTGCGATCGGGGCGAGCCCCCTCCACCACCGCTTCGCGGCGGTCCCCCTCTCCGTGCCGGGTAGGATGTCATCACCGCGCGGTCTCCATCAGGTCCTTCATCCGCGCGACCACCGGGCCCAGCCCGCCGAACACCGCCTCGCCGATCAGGAAGTGGCCGATGTTCAGTTCGCGCAGCTGCGGGATCGCGGCGATGGGCACGACATTGTCGAACGTCAGGCCGTGGCCGGCATGGACCTCGATCCCGTTCTTCGCCGCCAGCGCGGCGGCGTCGGCGATGCGGCGCAGTTCGGCGACCTGTTCGTCGCCCGCCAGTTCGGCGTAGCGGCCGGTGTGCAGCTCGACGACCGGCACGCCCAGCGCGACGGCGGCGGCGATCTGCTGCGCATCGGGTTCGATGAACAGTGACACCCGCACCCGCGCCGCGCCCAGTTCGCGCACCATCGGTGCCAGCGTATTGTGCTGCCCCGCCGCGTCCAGCCCGCCCTCGGTCGTACGCTCCTCGCGCTTTTCGGGGACGATGCAGGCGGCGTGGGGACGATGGCGCAGCGCGATGCCCAGCATCTCGTCGGTTGCCGCCATTTCAAGGTTGAGCGGTACGGTCAGTTCGCTCGACAGCCGGGCGATGTCGTCGTCGGTGATGTGCCGGCGATCCTCGCGCAGATGGGCGGTGATGCCGTCGGCACCATGCGCCGCCGCCAGCAGCGCGGCGCGCACCGGATCGGGATAGCCCGATCCGCGCGCGTTGCGCACCGTCGCGACGTGATCGATATTCACGCCGAGGCGCAATGAGCGGCTCATGCCGCGCGGCTCCCCGGCTTGATCGCCGGGATCGCGGCGAGGTCGGCGGGCAGCGCGTCGGGATGATAGCTCGCCACGTCGAGGCGGATCAGCGGAAAGAAGGGCACGCCGAGGTCGGCCGATCCGTTCGACCGGTCGACCAGCGATGCCGCGGCGACCACTTCGCCGCCGGCCGCACCGATCGCGGCGATCGCCTCGCGCGAGGACAGGCCGGTGGTCACCACATCCTCCATCATCAGCACGCGGGTGCCCGGATCGATGCGGAAGCCGCGGCGCAGTTCGAAGGTCCCGGTCGGCCGTTCGAGGAACATCGCGCTCACGCCCAGCGAGCGGCCCATCTCGTGCCCGACGATCACGCCGCCCATCGCCGGCGAGATCACGACGTCGATTCGTTCGCGCACCTCCGCGGGCAGGCGGCTGGCCAGTTCATCGCACAGCCGCGCCGCGCGGCGCGGGTCCATCAGCACGCGGGCGCATTGCAGGTAGCGCGACGATCGCAGCCCCGACGACAGGATGAAATGTCCCTCCAGCAGCGCTTCGGCCTGCCGGAATTCGTCGAGGATCGCGTCGTCGTTCATGGCTGTCGTCCCGCCGGTTGCCGTCCCGCGCCGCTGTAGGCCGGTGGCGGGTGCGTTCGCAACCATCGCTTGAGGCCGGGCGACATGCCGCGTATAGCCCGGTGGGTTAGGGTTTCCAAACGCCCGCGCGACGCGACCACGCCGATCTAGAAGCGTGCCGCGTGCCACATAACGGGGTGACGATACACGATGCGAAGCATTGGGATGAGGATGTTGGTGATTGCGGCGGCGGCCGCACTGGCGGGTGGTGTCCATGCCGCCGCCCCGAAGGCGGTGACGCCGGGCACGACCGAGGTCGCGACCGCGCCGCAGGCGGGCGCACCGCCCCCCGGATCGGCCGCCGCCAATCCGACCGGACAGGCGGCACCGGCCGCGACGGCGGATGCGCCCGCGCCGGCCGCGGTGCAGGATCCGACACTGAACGCCGACGGATCGCCGCGGATGATCGCGGCGGCCGATATCGGCCAGCCGACCGACCGCAAGATCGACCTGCAGCAGCAGTTCACGCCGAACGGGCGCGAGGCGAAGGCATTCCACAACAACATCTTGATGCCGGTAGTCGTCGCCATCTCGCTGCTGGTGCTGTTCCTGCTCGCCTATGTCGCGATCCGCTTCCGCGAGAAGGCGAACCCGGTCCCGTCGAAGACGTCGCACAACACGACGATCGAGATCATCTGGACCGCCGCCCCGGTGCTGATCCTCGCGCTGATCGCGGTACCCTCGATCGGGCTGCTCGCGCGCCAGTTCAAGCCGGCGCCCGACAATGCGGTGACGCTGAAGGCGATCGGCAACCAGTGGTTCTGGAGTTACGAATATCCCGATTATGGCGGCGTGTCGGTGACCGCCAACATGCTGAAGGAAAAGAACGAGGTCGCCGCCGGCCAGCGGTTCCGCACCGATGCCGACGGTCCCCGCCTGCTCGCGGTCGACAACCGCATCGTGCTGCCGGTCGGCGTGCCGATCCGTCTCATCACCACCGCGACCGACGTGATCCACAGCTGGGCGATCCCGGCGTTCTGGATCAAGCTCGACGCGGTGCCCGGACGGCTGAACGAAACCAGCTTCACCATCGAAAAGCCCGGCCTGTATTTCGGCCAGTGCAGCGAGTTGTGCGGTGCGCGCCATGCGTACATGCCGATCGCGGTCGAAGCGGTGCCGGTGGCGCAGTTCAACCAGTGGATCCGTGCCAAGGGCGGGACGCTGCCTAGCGCTGCGGAAGCCGCAGCACCCAGCAGCGCCGTGATCCCGCAGCCGGGCGCCGACGTCGCCGACGCGACGTCGAACGCCAGCAACGCGGCCGACGTGCCGGTCGTCAACGCGACCGAAGCCGCCTCTCCCTCCACCCAGCGCACCACCGGCAACGGCGGCGGCGTCGGCAATGTGGACCAGTAAGATGACCGATACCGCCCTTTCCGGCCACAATGCGTTCGATGCGCACGGACATGGCCATGACGCGCACCATCACGATGCGGACCACAAGCCGGGCTTCTTCGCCCGGTGGTTCATGTCGACCAACCACAAGGACATCGGCACGCTCTACCTGATCTTCGCGATCGTCGCGGGGATCATCGGCGGGGCGATTTCGGGGGTCATGCGCCTCGAACTGGCCGAACCGGGCATCCAGTGGCTGCCGTGGCTGTCGGGCCACGAAGGCGACCAGGCGCTGCATTTCTGGAACGTGCTCATCACCGCCCACGGCCTCATCATGGTGTTCTTCATGGTGATGCCGGCGATGATCGGCGGTTTCGGCAACTGGTTCGTGCCGATCATGATCGGGGCGCCCGACATGGCGTTCCCCCGGATGAACAACATCTCGTTCTGGCTGCTGATCCCCGCCTTCCTCCTGCTGCTGGGCAGCACGATGTTCGGCGGCGGCGCGGGTACGGGCTGGACGGTCTACGCCCCGCTGTCGACCTATGGCGAGCCCGGCCCGTCGGTCGACATGGCGATCCTGTCGCTGCACCTTGCCGGTGCATCGTCGATCCTGGGTGCGATCAACTTCATCACCACCATCTTCAACATGCGCGCGCCGGGCATGACGCTGCACAAGATGCCGCTGTTCGTGTGGTCGGTGCTGGTCACCGCGTTCCTGCTGCTCCTTGCGCTCCCCGTCCTCGCGGCGGCGATCACCATGCTGCTGACCGATCGCAAGTTCGGCACGACCTTCTTCGATCCCGCCGGCGGTGGCGACCCGGTCCTGTACCAGCATCTGTTCTGGTTCTTCGGCCACCCCGAAGTGTACATCATGATCCTGCCGGGCTTCGGCATCGTCAGCCACATCGTCGCGACGTTCAGCAAGAAGCCGGTGTTCGGCTATCTCGGCATGGCGTACGCCATGGTCGCGATCGGCGCGGTCGGCTTCGTCGTGTGGGCGCACCACATGTTCACCACCGGCCTGAGCGTGAACACCAAGATGTACTTCACCGCCGCCACGATGCTGATCGCGGTGCCGACCGGCATCAAGATCTTCTCGTGGATCGCGACGATGTGGGGCGGATCGCTTCGCTTCCCCACGCCGATGCTGTGGGCGATCGGGTTCATCTTCATGTTCACCGTCGGCGGCGTGACCGGTGTCGTGCTCGCCAATGGCGGCGTCGACGACGTGCTACACGACACCTATTATGTCGTCGCCCACTTCCACTACGTGTTGTCGCTCGGCGCGGTGTTCGCGCTGTTCGCCGGCTTCTACTACTGGTTTCCGAAGATGTCGGGCCGGATGTACAACGAACTGCTGGGCAAGCTGCACTTCTGGGTGTTCTTCATCGGCGTGAACGTCATGTTCTTCCCGATGCACTTCCTCGGCACGCAGGGCATGCCGCGGCGCTACCCGGACTATCCGGACGCCTATGCGTTCTTCAACCACATCGCCTCGGCCGGCTATGCGATCATGGCGCTGGGCATGGTGTTCTTCTTCGTCAACGTCGTCATCTCGCTAATGGCGGGCCGCAAGGCGGAGGGGAATCCATGGGGCGAAGGTGCGACGACGCTGGAATGGACGCTGTCCTCGCCGCCGCCGTTCCACCAGTTCGAAACGCTGCCGAAGATCGACTGATCGCAGCATCATCGGCGAAACGAACGACGCCCCGGAGCAATCCGGGGCGTTTTTCTTTTGCGGACCGGAGCGGGTTACCGTGCGATGTCGGGCGTTCGTACGGTGAAGGTAGCGTAACGACGCACCGTGCCGCCAAAGTTCGATCCATCGCTGTTGAAACGGGCGCCATCCCGGCGAAGGCCGGGATACCCCGGGGTAGTGCGTAGCGCGAGCCGATGGAGACCCCAGCCTTCGCTGGGGTGACGTTCCGTGCGAATGGATCAAACTCCAGGGCGGCGGCTCCATGCTGACGGATCAAACTCTGAAAGTATTTGGCACGCGGTCGAAACGACTTCGGTACCATCCGAAACCAGGCGTTTCGACTTTCGTTACAAGCTGTTGGCCCAAATTAATTCGCGTCATTAACAGTTCGCCAACCATGCGCGCCCTAACACCGGACCACAGGTCTGGGGGATGCCATGGTCGGCGACGACAAGACCATCGACGGCGATGGTCCGATTGCGATTTCCGAAGCGACGACGAACCCGAAGGTAGCGGACGCGGCATCGCCGGTGCCGGTCAGCCGCCGCGGAGCGGTCGCAGCCGCGGCGCTGCTCGCCGCATGCGATTCGGGCGGATCGACCGGTGCCGGCGGCGGACTGGTATCGGTCCCGGCCCCCACGCCGACCCCCAGCCCGTCACCGACGACCGCCGCGCTGACCGCGCAGGGTGCCAGCCGCTTCCTCGCGCAGGCAACGATGGGCGCCAGCCGCACCACGATCGATTCGGTTCTGGGCAGCGGCATCGCCGGCTGGATCGACGCGCAATTCGCCCGCCCGCGCGACCCGAGCCACTGGGACTGGCTGGTCGCCAAGGGCTATAACGACGCCGCCAACACCGCGAACATCAACGGGCAGAGCGGATACGACCCCAGCGTCTGGCGGCAGGCGATCGCCGGCGGCGATCCGCTGCGCCAGCGGGTCGCGCTGGCGCTGCTCGACTTTCTGGTGGTCGGGATCGGCGGGATGAATCTTTCCTGGCGCGCCTTTGCGATGGCTGGGTATAATGATTTGCTGCTCGACCATGCGTTCGGGAACTATCGCACCCTGCTGGGCGCGATCACGCGCAACGCGGCGATGGGGTCGTTCCTGAGCTTCATCGGCAGCCGCAAGGCCAATCCGTCGAACGGCCAGCTGCCCGACGAGAACTATGCGCGCGAGCTGATGCAGTTATTCACATTGGGCATATATCAGCTCGAGCAGGACGGCACGGTGCGCACTGCCAACGGCGTCCCGCTGGAAACCTATACGCAGGATGACGTGGCCCAGCTGGCGCGGGTGTTCACCGGACTGACCCTCGCCAGCAACGACAACACCACGCCCGAGCGGATGCGCCAGCCGCTGGTCATCACCGCATCGGCCAACGAGACGGGGCCGGCCACCTTCCTCGGCGCGACGGTGTCGGGCGGCGGGTTCGCCGCGATCGATGCCGCGCTCGACATCCTCTTTCGCCACCCCAACGTCGCCCCGTTCGTATCGAGGCAGCTGATCCAGCGGATGGTGACGTCCAACCCCAGCCGCAGCTATGTCGGCCGGGTCGCCGCCGCCTTCGCCGACAATGGCAGCGGCGTGCGCGGCGACATGAAGGCGGTAATCCGCGCGATCCTGCTCGATCCCGAAGCGCGCGACGATGCCGCCGCACTCGCCAGCACCAGCGGCGGGCGGCTGCGCGACCCGGTGCAGCGCTTCACCAACTGGGCGCGCGCGTTCGGCGTCACCTCGCCCGGCGACGCATGGGCGATCGGCGACACGACCAGCACCACGGCGCGGCTGGGCCAGTCGATCGGCCGCGCGCCCAGCGTCTTCGGCTTCGTCCGGCCGGGCTATACCCCGCCGGGCACGCCGATGGCGCAGGCCGGCATGGTCGCGCCCGAGTTCCAGATCACCAGCGAACAGACCAACATCGCGTACATCAATTACATGCAGTCGATGGTCGGCGGCGGCACCGGCGACGTGAAGGCCGATTATGCGCCGATGATGGCGCTGGCAGCGGACAGCGGCAAGCTGGTCGACGAGGTCAACCTGATCCTCGCCGCCGGGCAGTTGCGCGGGTCCACGGTGACCGCGATCCGCACCGCGGTCGACAGCATCCCCACGACCGCGAACAACGCCATGCTCAACCGCACGGGGGTCGCGATCCTGCTGACCCTCGCCTCGCCCGATTATCTGGTGCTGAAATGAACGCTCCGACCATCCTGAACGACGTGTCGCGCCGGGCCTTTCTCCAGCGTTCGGCAGCGTTGGGCATGGCCGGCGTCGCCGCGCCGCTGGTCACCACGCTGGGCGCGATCGGCGAAGCGGCGGCGGCGACCGCCAGCGATTACAAGGCGCTGGTCTGCGTCTTCCTGAACGGCGGCAACGACCATTACAACACGCTGGTCCCGTACGATCCGGCGTCGCACGCGCTTTACGCCGCGGCGCGCGGCAGCCTGGCGCTGAACCGCGACGCGTTGCAGGCGACGGCGCTGGTGCCCGCCGCCGACCCCGGCGGGCGCGCCTATGCGCTTGCCCCGGCGATGGCGCCGCTCAACCCGCTGTTCGACGCGGGGCGGCTGGCGGTGGCGCTGAACGTCGGCACGCTGATCGAGCCGACGACGCGCGCGCAGTTCCTGAACCGGTCGGTCCGCGTGCCGCCCAAGCTGTTCAGCCACAACGACCAGCAGAGCTTTTTCCAGGCGTCGAGCCCGGAAGGCGCGCTGTCCGGCTGGGGCGGGCGGATCGGCGATCTGTACCAGTCGGGCAACGGCGCCGCGACGCTGACCTGCATCAACGCGTCGGGCAATGCCGTCTTCCTGACCGGGCGGCAGGCGATCCAGTACAATGTCGGGACCGGCGGCCCGGTGGCGCTGTTGCGCGGCGGGACGTCGCTCTATGGTTCGGCGACCGCCGCGGCGACGCTCGGCCGGCTGATGACCGAAGCCAATCCGCATATGTTCGCTTCGGAATATGCGCGGGTGAACAAGCGGGCGATGGATACGCAGGCGCAGCTGGCCAATGCGCTGGCCGGGGTGCCCGAATCGTCGATGACGCTGTTCCCGGCCGGCAACCCGCTGTCCGACCAGCTGCGCATGGTCGCGCGGATGATCGCGGTGTCGGGCGATATCGGCGCGAAGCGGCAGGTATTCTTCGTATCGATGGGCGGGTTCGACCTGCACGACAACCTCGCCGCCAGCCAGCCGGTGCTGCTGGCGCGGCTCGCGGCGGCGCTGCGCGCGTTCCACGACACCACGCAGGCGCTGGGCATCGCCGACAGGGTCACGACCTTTACCGGGTCCGATTTCGGGCGGACGCTGGCGTCGAACGGCAACGGCGTCGACCATGGCTGGGGATCGATGCACTTCGTCATGGGCGGCGCGGTGAAGGGCAGGCGCTTCCATGGCAGCGCGCCGGCGATCGGCCACAATACCGCCGACGATGTCGGCCAGGGGCGGCTGATCCCGACCATGGCGGTCGACCAATATGCGTCGACGCTGGCGCGCTGGTTCGGCGTGGGCGACGGCGACCTGACGACGGTGCTGCCCAATATCGGCAATTACGACCGGTCGAGCTGGTCGCAGGGTTTCGTTTGAAGAAGGGGCGGACGGTGCCCTGCCCTTGATCGACGTTCGGCCGGAAGGCGTATCGACGACTCGCCCTCCCCCGGCGGGATGCCGCTGCGAAAGGTCGTTTCTCTTACCGCCGCGCAGGCGGGGGTACGGCAGGGGGATGGGGAGCGCCGAACAGCTCGCGACCGACGGCCCCGCCGTCGGTCGCGTGGGAGCTGTCGGTGTTCGCGCGCAACATCACCAACGAAAAGAACCTGAAGGGCGTGATCGAGAACTATATGGCGGCGGTGTTCAACGATCCGCGGATCGTGGGCGTGTCGCTATCGGGGCGGTTCCGGTAAGGGCCTGCGCGCTTCCCCCCGTTCGTCATGCCGGCGCAGGCGGGGGTCCATAGCCGCCGACCGCCGTTGGCGCGCACCACCGACGCTGCGTCTATGGATTCCCGCCTTCGCAGGAATGACGACGCGCGCAATGCTTTCCCCAGCCGCAACAGTCCGATATAGCGCGGCGATGACCGCGCAGACGATTACCCTGCCCGCCGACTGGCGCGACTTCCTGGCGCTGACCAAGCCCCGGGTGATGACGCTCGTCGTCTTCACCGGGCTGTGTGGCATGCTGGCAGCACCCGTGCCGATCCATCCGGTGCTGGGCTTCACCGCCGTGCTGTGCATCGCGTTGGGCGCAGGTGCCGCGGGCGCGCTGAACCAGTGGTATGAGGCGGACCTCGACGCCAAGATGAAGCGGACGCAGGGCCGCCCGCTGCCCGCCGGGCGGATGGACCGCGAATCGGCGCTGCATTTCGGCGTCGGCCTCGCGATCTTCTCGGTCGTGCTGATGGGGCTGGCGGTGAATATCGCCGCCGCCGCGATCCTTTGCCTCTCGATCCTGTTCTACGTGCTGGTCTATACCGTGTGGCTGAAGCGGCGCACGCCGCAGAACATCGTCATCGGCGGTGCGGCGGGCGCGTTCCCGCCGCTGATCGGCTGGGCGGCGGCGACCGGCGACGTCGCGCTGCTGCCGTTCCTGCTGTTCTGCCTCGTCTTCCTGTGGACGCCGCCGCATTTCTGGGCGCTCGCGCTGTTCGTGAAGACCGATTACGCCAATGCCGGTGTGCCGATGCTGCCGGTGGTGGCGGGCGAGCGGGTGACGCGGACGCAGATCGGGCTGTACACGATCCCGATGGCGGCGGTCGCGGTGGCGCCGTGGCCGCTGGGGCTGACCGGGCCGGTCTATGGCATTGTCGCCTGCCTGCTGACCGCGACGTTCGGGGTGCTGGCGGTGCAGGTGGCGACGCGGACGACGGCGCAGGACGACAAGATGAAGCCCGAAAAGCGGCTGTTCGCCTTTTCGATCCTGTATCTCTTTGCGATGTTCGGCGCGCTGGTCGCCGACCGGTGGATAATGGCATGAGCGAGCATGACGACCGCATCCGCGCGCGGCAGCGCGAGCGCGCGAAGGTGATGGCGTGGCTGCTCGGCGCCTTCGTGGTGCTGATGTTCGCGATCACCATCGTCAAGATCCGCGCAGGGATGGGCGCGTGACCCGTAACCTGCGCACCGCATTGCTGTCCGCCGCCGCGGTGGTCGGCATGACCGGGGTCGGGTTCGCCAGCGTGCCGCTGTACCGCATGTTCTGTCAGGTGACCGGGTTCAACGGCACCACGCAGCGCGGGGACCAGGCGCCGGGCGGGATCGGCGACAAGGTCGTGGTGCGCTTCGATGCCAACACCAATCCGGCGCTGGGATGGGAGTTCAAGCCCGAACGCGCTTCGGAAACCGTCGATATCGGCGCGCGCGACATGGCGTTCTTCACCGCGAAGAACGTGTCCGGCCGCCCGGTCACCGGCACCGCCACGTTCAACGTGACGCCATCCCAGGCGGGCAAGTATTTCACCAAGATCCAGTGCTTCTGCTTCACGCAGCAGACGCTGCAACCGGGCGAGAAGGTGCGGATGCCGGTCATCTTCTTCGTCGACCCCAGGATCCACGACGATCCTGACGCGAAGGACATTCGCGCGATCACGTTGTCCTACACATTTTACCCGGTGGATTCGGGCGCGACGACAAGCTAGGGTCGCGATCATTCACGCGCCGGCACAGGCGCGACAGCGTTAGGGACGGATGATGGCAGGCGCGAAGAACCACGATTTTCACATCCTTCCCCCGAGCATCTGGCCGCTGGCCAGTTCGCTGGCCGCGTTCGCGCTGGCGGCGGGCGGCATCATGTGGATGAACGAGGCGGCGCTGGGCGGCCTCGTGTTCGGCGCGGGACTGATCGCGACGCTGTCGTGCATGGGCTTCTGGTGGGCGGACGTCATCCGCGAGGCGAAGGCGGGCGACCATACGCCGGTGGTGCAGTTGCACCTGCGCTACGGCATGATCCTGTTCATCGCGTCGGAAGTGATGTTCTTCGTCGGCTGGTTCTGGTCGTGGTTCGACTTCTCGCTGTTCCCCGCCGCCGTGCAGTACAGCCATGAGGACGGCGTCTCGCTGATCGAGGCGGGCAATACCGCGGTCGCGGCACAGTGGCCGCCGGCGGGGCTGGAAGTGCTCAACGCCTTCGAACTGCCGCTGCTCAACACCTTCATCCTGCTGCTGTCGGGCACCACCGTGACATGGGCGCACCATGCGCTGATCCACAACCAGCGCGGCGGCGCGTTGAAGGGCCTGTGGGGCGCGATCGGCGTGGGCGAGAATGACGGCGTCAAGAAGGGGCTGTGGCTTACCGTCCTGCTCGGCGCGCTGTTCTCGTGCATCCAGGCATATGAATACATCCACGCGCCGATGCCGTTCAAGGGGCTGAACTACGGCGCGGCCTTCTACATGGCGACCGGGTTCCACGGCTTCCACGTGCTGGTCGGCACCATCTTCCTCGCGGTCAACCTGATCCGTGCGTACAAGGGCGACTTCACGCCGAAGCAGCATTTCGGCTTCGAAGCGGCCGCGTGGTACTGGCACTTCGTCGACGTCGTGTGGCTGTTCCTGTTCGTCGTCATCTATGTATGGGGCGGCTGGGGCGCACCGATCCATGGCGGCTGATGCCTGAGCAAATGGGCGCGGGCGGACCCGCGCCCTTCGATTGCGGCGTGCGCGGCCTGTGTCCGCGCTGCGGGGCGAAGACGCTGTTCGGGGGCGTGGTCGCCTTTGCCGACCGCTGCACCGCCTGCGACCTCGATTTCGCCGCGTTCAACGTCGGCGACGGGCCGGCGGCGTTCCTGACGCTGATCCTCGGGGGGATCGTCACGGTGCTCGCCATCTGGCTCGACCTGTCGGTCGGGCCGCCCTTCTGGGTGCATGTCGTGCTGTGGGTGCCGCTGACCATCGGCGGCGTGGTGGGGTCGCTGCGCGTGGCGAAGGGCGTGCTCCTCGCGCTCGAATATGCCCGCGGTGCCCGCGAAGGCCGGATCGACCCGCAACCATGAAGCGCCTGCCGATCGTCCCCACGCTGGTCGTCCTGCTCGCCGTCGCGGCGATGATCGCGCTCGGCCTGTGGCAGTTGCAGCGCCGCGCCGAAAAGGCGGTGCTGATCGCCCGCGCCACCGCCAATCTCGACCAGCCCGCCCGGCCGCTGCCGCGGCGGATCACCGACGAGTTGCTGTTCGCGCGGGTGACCGCCGACTGTGCGCGGGTGGTCGACTGGACGATGGGCGCCGGGCGCACGGCAAAGGGCGTGTCGGGCTATCGCCACATCGCCACCTGCCTGTCGGCGCGCGGGCAGCGGTTTCAGGTCGATATGGGCGTGGCGAGCGATCCGAAGCTGCGGCCGGCATGGGCCGGTGGCGCGGTGGCCGGCACGCTCAGCCACGCGCCGGGCGGGCCGACGCTGCTCGACCGGATGAGCGGCCATGCCCCGCCGCCCGCGCCGATGATCGTGTCGGACACCGCCGCCCCCGGCCTGGCCCCCAGCCGCCGGCCCGATCCCGCCAGTCTGCCCGACAACCACATGGCCTATGCGATCCAGTGGTTCGCCTTCGCCTTGGCGGCGGTCATCATATACTTGCTGGCACTTCGCCGCCGCAGCCGCTAACCGCCACCCCCATGCGGTATGTCAGCACCCGGGGCGACGCGCCCACCCTCGACTTCGCCGGCGCGACGCTGGCCGGATTGGCGCGCGACGGCGGGCTGTACCTGCCCGATGCGTGGCCGACGCTGGCCCGCGACGAGATCGCGGGGCTGGCGGGCCTGAGCTATGCCGAGACGGCGGTGCGGGTGATGCTGCCGTTCGTCGGCACGTCGCTCAGCGAAGCCGAGCTGCGCGCGCTGTGCGAGACCGCCTATGGCCGGTTCAGCCATGCCGCGGTGACGCCGCTGGTGCAGATCGACCATGACCAGTGGCTGCTCGAGCTGTTCCACGGGCCGACGCTGGCGTTCAAGGACGTCGCGCTGCAACTGCTGGGGCTGTTGTTCGAGAAGTTCCTGACCGGCACGACCGAGCGGCTGACGATCGTCGGCGCGACCAGCGGCGACACCGGATCGGCGGCGATCGACGCGGTGGCGGGGCGCGACAATATCGATATCTTCATGCTGCACCCCGCCGGCCGCGTCTCCGACGTGCAGCGGCGGCAGATGACGACGGTGCTGTCGCCCAACGTCCACAACATCGCGATCGAGGGCGATTTCGACACGGCGCAGGCGCTGGTGAAGGCGATGTTCAACGACCCCGGTTTTTCGGGTCGCTTCCGCCTGTCGGCGGTGAACTCGATCAACTGGGCGCGGCTGATGGCGCAGGTGGTCTATTATTTTTATGCCGCGGTGCGGCTGGGCGGCCCGGACAAGGCGATCGCCTTCTCCGTCCCGACCGGCAATTTCGGCGACGTGTTCGCCGGCTATGTCGCGGCGCGGATGGGGCTGCCGATCGCGAAGCTGATCGTCGCGACCAACGTCAACGACATCCTGCACCGCGCGCTGACCAACGGCGACTATTCGAGCGCGAGGGTAACGCCGACCGCGACGCCGTCGATGGATATCCAGGTCAGTTCGAACTTCGAACGGCTGCTCTACGATCTGGGCGGGCGCGACGGCGTGGCGCTGGGCGAACAGATGCGCGGGTTCGAGGGCACGCGGGCGATGCGGTTGACCAATGCCCAGAGCCAGGGCGCGGCGTCGCTGTTCCAGAGCGCACGGGTCGATGGCGACCGCATGGCGCAGGCGATGCGCTGGGCGTGCGACAACGCCGCGCAGACGATCGACCCGCATACCGCGATCGCGCTGGCCGCCGCGCTGGACAGCGGGATCGACGCACCGATGGTGACGCTGGCGACCGCGCATCCGGCGAAATTCCCCGATGCGGTCGAACGCGCGATCGGCACCCGTGCGACGCTGCCGCCAAGGGTCGGCGACCTGTTCGAGCGCGAGGAGCGCTATGTCACGCTGCCCGCGACGTTCGACGCGGTGACCGCCTGGATCGCCGAACGGGCGACGCCGCGCAGCTGATGGACCCGATCGCACTCATCGGCGAGCCGTGGGCCGATTACGGGCTGATCGATTGCGGCCATGGTCGCAAGCTCGAACGCTACGGCCCGTACCGCTTCATCCGCCCGGAACCGCAGGCGATGTGGGCGCCCGCCCTGCCCGACTGGGACGCGCATGGCGAGTTCGTACCCGGTTCGGACGAGGAGGGCGGCGGGCGCTGGCAGTTCTTCAAGCAACCCCCGCGCGACTGGCCGCTGACGTGGCGCGAGGTGCGGTTTTCGGCGAACAACACCCCGTTCCGGCATCTGGGCTTCTTCCCCGACATGGCGCCGGTATGGGACTGGATGCGCGGGCGGCTGGACGGGGCGGGCGATCCCGAGTGCCTGAACCTGTTCGGCTATACCGGCGTAGGGTCGCTGGCACTGGCGGCAGCGGGGGCGCGCGTCGTGCATGTCGATGCGTCGAAGAAGTCGGTCGAACAGGCGCGCGCCAATGCTGCCCTGTCGGAGATGACCGACAAGCCGGTCCGCTGGCTGGTCGAGGATGCCGCCAAGTTCGTCGCGCGCGAGGTGCGGCGCGGGCGGCGCTATGACGGGATCATCCTCGATCCGCCGAAATGGGGGCGCGGGCCCAATGGCGAGGTGTGGAAGCTGGAAGAGCATCTGCCCGCGATGATCGCCGATTGCCGGCAGCTGCTCGACGCCGAGTCGCGGTTCCTGTTCCTGACGGTGTATGCGGTGCGCATGTCGGCGCTGGCGATCGGGGAATTGCTGCGCCAGTCGCTGGGCGATCTGGGCGGGACGGTGGAGTGCGGCGAGCTGGGCGTGCGCGAGGAAACACGTGGGCTGGCCCTGCCGACGGCCATTTTCGCGCGGTGGCGTAACGACTGACGATCCTCCCCGGCGCGGGGAGTATTTAGGTTCGTCCGATCCGCAGCGCCGCGCCCGCGACAATCGGTCCGCCGACGCACAGCAGCAGGCTGGTCGCGGCGAGCAGCTTGAGCGCCCCTGCCCCGCCCGCGATCCCGCCCGCGCCGAAGATCACCAGCGGCAGCGCCAGCGGCAGCATCACCAGCCCGGCGACCGCGCCACCGCCGCGCAGGCCCGCGACCAACGCCGCCGTCGCCACGCCCAGCGCCGCCAGCCCCGGCGTGCCGAGCAGCAGCCCGGCCTCCAGCGCCAGCAGCGTCGTGCCGTCGATCCCGAGCAGCGCCGCCGACAGTGCCGCCGCCAGCATCACCGCCGGTGCGAAGCCCAGCCAATGGCCGATCGTCTTGGCCGCGGCGATGCTCGTCTCGCTCCACCCGCGCACCACCAGCTGATCGACCACGCCGCCGTCCATGTCGGGCGCGACCAGCCGCTCGACCGGCAACAGCGCCGCCAGCAGCGCCGCCGCCCACGCCACCCCGCCGCCGATCCGCGCCAGCAGCGCCGCATCCGGCCCGATCGCAAAGGGGAACAGCGTCGCGACCAGCAGGAAGAACGCGACCGGCAGCAGCAGCCCGCCGCCGCTCCACGCGATGCGCAGTTCGCGCAGCACCAGCGCGATCACAGCGCCAGCACCTGCGCATCGGGCAGCACGACGGGCACATGGCTGGCGACCAGCACCGCCCCGCCGCCGGCGCGATGCACCGCGATCGCCGCTTCCAGCCGGTCCAGCGCGGCGGTGTCGAGGCCGTTGGCCGGTTCGTCGAGCAGCCAGAGCGGCGCACCCGAGGCGATGACCCGTGCGATCGCCGCGCGGCGCTTCTGCCCGGTCGACAGCATCCGCACCGGCACGTCGGCGAGCGGGTCGATCCCCATCGCCGCCATCGCCTGCGGCAACCGGTCGCGCGTGCCGTCGAGTGCCGCCCAGAACGCCAGCGCGCGGCCGAGCGGCAGTTGCGCATCGAGTGCGGTCGCCTCCGCCAGCAGCGCGACCGTCCCGTCGCGCGCGACCTTGCCGGCCGCGGGAGGCAACAGCCCGGCAGCGATGCGGACCAGCGTCGACTTGCCGACGCCGTTCGGGCCCTGCACCCGCAACGCCCCGCCTGGCCCGAGCGCGAACGACAGGCCGGCGAACAGCACCCGCCCCCCGCGCTGCGCCGTCACGTCGCTGAAGGCCAGCGTCAATCGGCGTCTTCCAGCGCGTGCATGTCGTCGTCGGACAGGCCGAAATGATGGCCGACCTCGTGCACCACGACGTGCCGGATCAGATCGCGCAGGTCGACGCCGGTCTCGCACCATTCGGCCAGCAGCGGTTGGCGATACAGGTGGATGCGATCGGGCAGGCGCATGCCGTCGAACGCCGATTTATCGCCGACCGGACTGCCATGGTACAGGCCGGTCAGTTCGTACGGTTCCATCTCCATCGCCGCCAGCGTCTCGTCATCGGCGAATTCCTCGACCAGCAGCACGATGTCGGACAGGTGGCCGGCGAACGGTTCGGGAATACGCGCCAGCGCGGCACGCGCCAACGCTTCCATCTCGGCGGCGCCGGGGGCTCTTCGCGCTTGATCGGACATGGTTCCCGCAATAGGCGCTGGGACCACGCAGATACAAGGGAGGGGATGGATGGAACCGCTGAGCCAAGCCGAACGCGCCGATGCGCTCGACGGGCTGCCCGACTGGGACCATGACGCCGCGCGCGACGCGATCGTCCGCAGCTTCACCTTCGACAATTTCAGTCAGGCGTTCGCGTTCATGACGCAGGTGGCGATGCTGGCGGAGAAGGCCGATCATCACCCCGAATGGTCGAACGTCTACAACCGGGTCGACGTGCTGCTGACGACGCACGACGCGGGCGGGCTGTCGGATCGCGATATCGACATGGCGCAGGCGATCGACGCGCTGGTGGAGTGACTGCCGCCTGACCGTTCATGCTGAGTAGGAGCTGAGCTTGTCGAAGCAGGTACTCAGCATGAACGGCAGGTTTGCAGGGTCGTTCAGCGCCGCCGCATCTGCTGGCGCAGCTTGCCCGGCATCCAGCGCGCGGCGAAGCGCATGCGTTTGGCGGTGGGGCCTACGGGCGTGTGGACCGCGTCGCCATGCACCGCGTCCCATGCCGCCTGCGCCACGACCTCGACGGGGGTGAATTCGAGGCCCGCGGCGCGCACCTGCTGGCGGACATTGTAGTTGGTGCCCGCCAGCGACGCGTCGAGCAGCGGCGTATCGATGAATCCGGGCATCAGCGAGCGCACGCGGATGCCGTCGGCCGCCCATTCGCCGTCGAGTGCCTCGGTCAGGCCGCGTACGCCGAATTTCGTCGCCGAATAGACCGCGGCGCCGGCGGTGCCGTAGATGCCGGCGGCGGAGGCGGTGTTGAGCAGGCAGCCGCCGCTGGCCTTCAGACAGGAATGCGCCGCGTGCGCGCCGTACACCACGCCAGTCAGATTGATGGCGATGGTCCGCTCGATCGCCGCGGGCGCCATTTCGGCAAAGATGCCGCCCGCCGCGATCCCGGCATTGTTGAACACGACGTCGATCGCGCCGTCCCCGGCGAAGGCGGACAGCGCCGCGTCCCAGCCGGCGCGGTCGGTCACGTCGAACACGAACGTCGCCGCGCCGCCCGGCAACAGCGCGGCGGTGTCGGCCAAGCCGGCGGCGTTCACGTCGGCCAGCCCGATCCGCCAGCCGCGTGCCGCGAACAACCGGGCGACCGCCCGCCCGATACCCGACCCGCCGCCGGTGATGAAGATGGATTGCGTCATGCCCGCATCATTGGGCAGAACACCCCGCGATGCCAGCGGGATGTGGTCGCAACGAACGTCACCCCAGCGCAGGCTGGGGTCTCCCGGTGATGGCACATCGCAGAAGCCGCAGGAGACCCCAGCGTGCGCTGGGGTGACGCCAAGGTTCGTGCGGATGTCAGGCTGCCACCGCCTCCAGCACCTCGCCCACCTTCGTCAGCCGTTCGCCCGGATCGTCGATCCGCGCCGGCACGATCCAGCGGCCGTTCTTTTCGGTAAGGCCCTTCGGCGCGTCGCCCCTGTGCTGCGGGGTCAGCGCGATGGCGGCGGGGCCGGCATCGACCTTCGCCACGCCCGCCCCGCGTGCGAGCAGGCGGACGCGCGCCAGTTCGATCAGCAGCCGTGCCGGTTCGGGCAGCGCGCCGAAACGGTCCTCCAGCTCCTCCTCGAACCGGTCCAGCGCGCCTTCGTCCTCGATCCGGGCGAGGCGGCCATAGAGCATCAGGCGCACCTCGGCTTCTGGTATCCATGTCTCGGGCAGGCGGCCGGCGATGCCGAGATGCAGTTCGGGGACGATGCGGTCGACATTCTCGCCGCGCGCCGCGCGGAGCGCCCGGCAGAGCAGATACTGGTAGAGGTCGATGCCGATCAGCTTCATGTGCCCGGCCTGCGCCTCGCCGACCAGATCGCCCGCCCCGCGCAGGTCGAGGTCGCGCGCGCTGATCGCGAAGCCCGCGCCCAGCCGGTCGAACGCCTGCAAGGTGCGCAGGCGCTTCAAGGTCGCATCGGCGATCGACTGGTCGGGATCGGTCAGCAACAGCACCTGCCCCCGCCGCCCGCCACGCCCGACGCGCCCGCGCAGCTGATGGAGCTGCGACAGGCCGAAGCGGTCGGCATGGTGGACGACCATCGTATTGGCGCGCGGTACGTCCAGCCCGGCCTCGATGATGTTGGTCGCCAGCAGCACGTCGCCTTCCCCTTCGGCGAAGCGCACCATCGCCGCGTCGATCTCGGCCGCCGGCATCTTGCCGTGTGCGACGATCAGGTCGAGTTCGGGTGCGAGCTTGCGCAGCCGCGCCTCCAGCGGGGCGATATCCTCGATCCGCGGCACGACGACGAAGCTCTGCCCGCCACGGGTGCGTTCGCGCAGCAGCGCGGTGCGCACCGTCACCTCGTCGAAATCGGCGACGGCGGTGCGGATCGGCTGGCGCAGCGCGGGCGGGGTGGCGAGGACCGACAATTGCTGCAACCCGATCAGCGCGCCTTGCAGCGTGCGCGGGATCGGCGTCGCCGACAGCGTCATGACATGGTCGGCCAGTTCGCGTAAGCGCGCCTTGTCCTTCGCGCCGAAGCGCTGCTCCTCGTCGATCACCACCAGCGCGAGATCGCGATAGTCGACGCCCTTGCCCGCCACCGCCTGCGTGCCGACGACCACGCCGATCGATCCGTCGGCGAGGCCGGCCTTCACGCGCTTCTTTTCCGCCGCATCGGACAGGCGCGACAGGCCGGCGACCTCGATCCCCGTGCCCTCGAACCGGCGGCGGAACGTCTCGACATGCTGGCGGACCAGCACCGTCGTCGGCGCGGCGATCGCGACCTGCCGCCCGGCGAGCGCCACGATCGCGGCGGCGCGCAGCGCGACCTCGGTCTTGCCATAGCCGACGTCGCCGATCACCAGCCGGTCCATCGGCTTGCCCGCCGCCAGGTCGTCGCGCGCGGCGGCGATGGCGCGGGCCTGATCGGGGGTTTCGGTGAAGGGGAAGCCGGCGGCGAAGCGTTCATAGGCGGCGATATCGGCCGCTACGGGCGCGACCCGCAGCTTGTCGCGGTCGGCGGCGATCGCGGCCAGTTCGCGCGCGCTTTCGGCGATCGCGGTATCGATCGCCCCGCGCCGCTTCTGCCAGCTCGCCCCGTCCAGCGCGTCGAGCGTCACCGCATCGGCATCGGCGCCATAACGCCAGATGCGATCGGCCTCCATCACCGGCACCAGCCGCCGCGCGCCTTTGGCATAGTCCAGCACGATCGCATCACCGGCGTCGCCCGGCAGCGTTTCCAGCCCGGCGATGCAGCCGATGCCGAAGTCCTCGTGCACGATCACGTCGCCGATGCGCAGCTCGCCCGCTTCGGCGAACATCGGATTGGCACTGGCCGCCGCCAGTTCGTCGCCCCGCGCCCGCCCGCCCAGCAAGTCACCGCCCGCGACCACGGTGACGCCGTCGGTCACGAACCCGCGGTCGAGCGGCGCGACCAGCAGCATCGCGCTGCCCGGCGCGGCGCGTGTCGCCTCGTCCCACGACGCGATCGTCACCGGTTCGGTCCGGCCCAGCGTCGCCAGCTTCTTGCGCAGGAAACGCAGGTCGCGCGGGCTGCCCGCCAGCACCAGCCGCCCGTCGTCCAGCACGTCGCGCGCGAACCTGCCGAAGGCGCGGGCCGGGGCACGCCCGGTCACGAAGCGCGGCGGTTCGGCGGCGTCGTTCAGGGTGATGCACTCGCGCTCGTTCAGCAGCGCGCCCCATGCCTTGCCGTCGATCAGTGCGGCGGCATGGCGGCGGCGACGGCGCGTGGCGTCCTGTGCGAGATCGATGAACCGCGCGCGCCGTGCGGACGCGTCGCCGTCCATCGCCACGGCGGCACCGGGCACATGGTCGAGCAGCGCGACGCCATCGGTCGCCACCGGTTCGGCGGCGCGGCCGATCGTCACCATCTCCAGATCGGCATCGCCGCGCTGGGTGACCGGGTCGTAGCGGCGGATCGAGGCGATGTGGCCGTCCTCGACCGCGATGCGGATCGGGCCGACCGCATCGGCGGGAAAGAGGTCGACCACCCCGCCGCGCACCGCGACCTCGCCCGGTTCGTCGACCCGGTCGTCGATCAGATAGCCGAGGTCGACGGCGCGTTCGGCAAAGCCCGACAGGTCGATCGCATCGCCGACCCGCAGCACCGGCGGCGCGGCGTCGAAATCGCCCGGCGCGGCGATGCGCAGCGCGGTCGCCTCCGGCGTGGTGATGCACGCGAAGCGGCGCTGCTCCGCATCGGCGATCCGCAGGCGGCGAAGCGCCGCGACGCGCGCGCCGGCATTGCCGGGCGATGCCGGGGCATCGTCGCCGGGCAGCGCGTCGCTGGCGGGTAGATGGACGATCTCCGCTTCGGGCACGAACGCGCGCAACAGGTCGGCGATCGCGGCGGCGCGCACCTCGTCCGATGCGACGAACAGCAGCGATTGCTGCGCGATGGCGCGGGCCAGTCCGGCGGCGACAGGGCCGATGGCGATCCGCCCTCCCCCTGGCGTGGCTCGGTCGGGGGTGGTGGCGTTCGACATGGCGGAGTTCCCGGCAAGGCCCTGATATCGGGGCGATAGACCCACCCAACGAAGCGTCGGGCCCGGACGTTCCTGCCTTGTCGACGAACGGCAAATCTCCTGTCGTGGCGCGCGGCGCGCTGCTATGACCGGCACGACCCGCCGGCCACCGGCGTCATGGAGATGTGCATGTCCTCGATCCTGCTGCGCTATGCCGCCGCATTCAGCCTGCTGACCGCCGCGCCCGCCTGGGCCCAGACCGCGAAGGCGCCGCCGGCACCCGCCGCGATGGCCGCGGACGAGGCCGATCCGGCGCTGTGGGTGGTGAAGGACAAGGACACGACCATCTATCTGTTCGGGACGATCCACGTCCTGAAACCCGGCCTGTCGTGGTTCGACGAGGCGGTCCGGACCGCATTCGACAAGTCGAACGAGGTCGTGCTGGAAATCCCGATGCCGACGCCCGAACAGGCGCAGGCGGCGGTGATGAAGTCGGCGGTCAACGTCACCGGTCCGAAGCTCAGCGAAAAGCTGCCCGAGGCGGAACGCCCGGCCTATGCCAGGGCGGTCGCCGATGCCGGGCTGCCCGCCGGCGCGCTCGAACAGCTCGACCCGTGGTTCGCCGCCTCCACGCTGACGCTGGTGACGTTGCAGAAGCAGGGCTACGACCCGGCGAGCGGTGCCGAGCAGGCGATCTCGCAGGCGGCCAAGGCGGCGGGCAAGCCGGTCACCGGCCTCGAAACGCTGGAGCAGCAGTTCGGCTTCTTCGATTCGCTGTCGGATGCGGCGCAGGTTACGTTCCTGACCGAGACGATCAAGGAACTGCCGACCGCAGGCACGTCGATCGACAAGATGGTCGACCAGTGGCGCCGCGGCGATCCCGATGCGCTGGCGGCGACGATGAACGAGGAGATGACGGTGTCGCCCGAACTCAAGCGTGTGCTGCTGACCGATCGCAACGCACGCTGGGCCAAGTGGATCGAGGACCGGATGAAGCGCCCTGGCACGGTCTTCGTCGCGGTGGGCGCCGGCCATCTGGCCGGCAACGGCAGCGTGCAGGACGCGCTCAAGCGCTACAAGCTGCGCGCGACGCGGGTGAAGTATTGAGGCGTCGAGATCGCAGCCGATCCGTTCATGCTGAGTAGGGGCTGAGCGAAGTCGAAGACCCGTGTCGAAGCACGCGTGGCAGTCCTTCGATACACCGCTTCGACAGGCTCAGCGGCTACTCAGGACGAACGGAAGCAGGACCATCAAGACCACATACGAAACGGCCGGCGGATCGCTCCGCCGGCCGTGAGGCTGTCGAACGATGGCGGCCCGGAAGGGAGCCGCCACCGGCAATCCGATCAGGCGTTGCAGGTCTGCGCGGCCTTGCCCGGCTGGGTCAGGGTGATGGTCTTGGGGCTGCCGGTCAGGCTGTAGCCGCCTTCGCCGGTCAGCGGCTTGCCCTTTTCCTCGGCCTTCAGGCGGACGGGTGCCGCATCCTGCTTGGCGCGGAAATTCGCCTGGGTGTCGCCTTCGAAGAAGTCGACATAGACGAGGCTGTTGTCCTTGCAGCGGAACGTCACGCTCGCCTTGACGGGCGGGGGCAGTTCCACCGGGGCGCGGTTGGCGAGCTGCGATGCCAGCGGATCGGGCGCGCGCGTGTCGAGCTGCTCCGGCTGCTGCTGACCGCAGGCCGAAAGGGCGAAGGCCGCGGCGGTGGCGGCGAGGAGAAGGGGGTGCTTCATAGGGTTAAAGCCGTTCGCAAACGCAACCGGCTTCGTCAAGCAACGTTATGTTGCACGGCGAAGACGCATGACGCGCCGCGACAAGCTCAGCCGGACTTGAACGCAAACCGCATCGAACTGCGCCACGTCCGGCCGGGATCGAGCCGGGCGGATGGAAAGTCCGGCCGGTTCGGGCTGTCGGGAAACGCCTGCGGCTCGAGGCACACCGCATCGCCCTGCCGGTACAGCCGCCCGCCCTTGCCCGGCTCCGCACCGCCCAGAAAATTGCCCGAATAGAGCTGCAGCCCCGGCGCGGTGATCGACAGCGTCATCGTCCGCCCCGATACCGGATCGGCCAGCACGGCCGCCGGGCGCAGCGTTTCGGCCTGTCCGCGCACGATGAAATTATGGTCGTAGCCGCGGCCGATCGCGATCTGCTCGTCCCGCCCGTCACGGACCCGTTCGCCGATCGCATGGGGGACGCGGAAGTCGAACGGCGTGCCCGCCACCGCGCGCCGCTCGCCGGTCGGGATCGAGGTGGCGTCGACCGGGAGGTATGCGTCCGCCTCGATCGTCAGCAAATGGCGAAGCGCGTCGCCGGTTCCGCTGAGGTCGAAGAACGCATGGTTGGTCAGGTTGACGATCGTCAGCCCATCGCTGGTCGCGGCATAGTCGATCGTCAGCGCGTCCGCCGTCAGCGTGTAGGTCGCGCTGGCATGGAGCGTGCCGGGATAGCCGGCATCGCCATCGGGGCTGACCAGCGTCAGCCGCACCCATGCCGACGCGTCGTCGCGACCGACGTCCGCCAAGTCCCACAGCCGCTGGTCGAACCCGTCCGACCCGCCGTGTAGATGGTTGGGGGCGTTGTTCACCTCCAGCACATGGTCGCGCCCGTCGAGGCTGAACCGGCCGCGGGCGATGCGGTTGGCATAGCGGCCGACCGTGACCCCGAACCATGACGGCCGGTCGCGATAGGACTGCACGTCGTCGAAACCGAGCACGATATCGGCGACGTGACCGTCGCGGTCGGGCATGGATAGCGATTGCAGCGTCGCGCCGAACGGCAGGATACGCGCCGAGAGCGCGCCGGCGCGCAGCTCGACCGCCTCCGCCGGGGCACCGTCCAGCGTGCCGAAGGCGATCCGATCCGCTTCTGCCATGACCTCTCCCCAAGAACACTCGTCATCCCCGCGCAGGCGGGGATGACGAAGGGGCTTACCGCGTCTGCGGCCGTCCGGCGAGCGGTACCGTCACCTCGCGCCCGTCATACACGAACGCCGTCGCGCCATTGTCGGCGAAGTCAGGCGCCACCGCCTTGCCGGGCGTGTGGAAACGCACCGACATCGCACGCCTGGCGACCATGCCGGGGAAGCTGCCCTGCCGTGCGCCGATGGTCAGCGTCTTGCGCGCCTCGTTCCACGTCACCGGGATCTGCGTCGACTGCCCCTTGCGATAGCCTTCGCTCAGGCCGTCATCCTCGAACAATGTGTAGGCGCCGTCCTTGCCGGTGAAGACGCGGAGCACGAACGGCCCGTCGGGCTGCTCGGCGGTCGACTGGACCTCGGCACCGGTCGGCACGATCGATCCGGCGCGGACATAGAGCGGCATGGTGGCGAGCGGCGCGGCGGCGGTGATGGTCCGTCCGCCCTTCAGATACGCACCGGTCGCAAAGTCGTACCAGTCGGCTCCGGCGGGCAGGTACACCTGCCGGTTGCGTGCGCCGAACTGCGTGACCGGCGCCACCAGGAACGCCGACCCGAACATATACTGGTCGTCGATGCCCCATGTCTTGCGATCGGCGGCGAAGTCCATCACCAGCCCGCGCATCATCGTCCCGTCGCGGTGCCAGTTCTCCGCCGCGAGCGACAGGATGTAGGGCAGCAGCCGGTAGCGCAGCCGGTCGTAATTCCCGAGCGCCTGGTACAGTGCCGGGTCGCCGGCACCCAGTTCGTAGATTTCGCGGAACGGCGTCTCGCCATGGCTGCGGAACAGCGGGCTGAACGCGCCGAACTGGAACCAGCGCAGGTTCAGTTCCTTCCATTCGGCCAGATGCGCCGGGTCCTTCTTGCTGTAGCGATCCTCGACCGCGAAGCCGCCGATGTCGTGCGTCCAGTTGGGAATGCCCGACATCGACAGGTTGACGCCGGCCGAAATCTGGTCGCGCAGATCGTCCCAGCGCGACGCGACGTCGCCCGACCACAGCGCGGCACTGGCGCGCTGGATGCCGCCATAGCCCGAACGGGTCAGGATGAACGGCCGCACATCGGGCTTGGCGACGCGCAGGCCGTCGGCCACGCCCTCGGCATGGACCAGCGGATAGCTGTTGAAGAACTCCTCCGCCGGCCCCTGCGCCGTCGGCCCCATCCGGTCCTTGCGCTCCTCGATCGACAGGTTCGAATGGATGTCGGGCTCGGTCGCGTCCATCCACCACGCGTCGAAGCCCTTGTCGACCAGCGCCTCCTTCATCTGCCGGAAATAGATGGTGCGCGCTTCGGGGGCGTACGGGTCGTAATCGGTGTTCAGATAGCCCTTGCCGACCCAGTCGCGTTCCTTCGCGATAAGATTGCCCTGATACAGATAGCCCTTGGCAGCCAGTTCCTGCGCGTTCTTGGTGTTCGGATAGAATTTCGGCCAGACCGAAATCATGATCCGCGCATCGTTGGCATGGATTTCGTCGACCATCTGCTGCGGTTTCGGGAAGCGCTTGGGATCAAAGCAGTGGCAGCCCCACTGGTCCTCGGGCCAGTAGAACCAGTCCTGCACGATGTTGTCGATCGGCAGGCGGCGCTTGCGATATTCGCGCACGACGCCTAGCAGTTCGTCCTGCGTATTATAGCGCTGACGGCTCTGCCAGAAGCCATAGGCCCAGCGCGGCATCAGGGCCGCCTTGCCGGTCAGCGCGCGATAGCCGGCGATGACGCCGTCCATGTCCTTACCGCCGACATAGTAGTAATCGAGCGCATGGGCGACGTCCGACGACCACCACAGCGAATGGCGATCGGCTTGCGGCAGCGGATCGTTCTGGAACAGTGCGATATAGCCGGCATTCGGCTCCCATTCGATCCGCACCTCCGCGGCCTTGCCCGCGGTCATCGGCAGGTCGAAATTGTGGAACCACGGGTTCCAGTTCTGCCGCCAGCGGTTCAGCACTTCCTTGCCGTCGACGAACACCTTCACGTAGCTCGACGAATAGAGGCGGAATTTCTGTACGCCGGTGGTGGTCGGCATGACGGTCCCGGTCCACACGACCTTCTGCGTCTGCACCGCGTTGCCCGCGGTGTTCTGACCTGTCGTCGCCGCCACGGTCTGCGCCTTGGCCGCCGCCGGCCAGTTCGCCTGGTCCTTGATGAACTGGTAGTTGATCGTCGCCTCGGTCCGGGTCACCGCCAGCCGGTCGCCCAGATAATATTGTGCCTGCCAGCCGGGCTTGCCGCCGGAAGTCACGCGCATCCCCTCACCCACCAGCCGGTAGGGCTGCGGATTGCCGACGCGGGTGATGCCGTTATTGTCCCACAGCACGCCGTAATTCTTCGTCGACACGACGAAGGGGATGCCGATATCCATATTGTGCTGGGCGAGTTCGACGTCCTCGCCATTATAGTTCATCTGCCGGTTCTGGTGCTGGCCGAGACCGTAGAAGCCTTCGTCGGTGCCGCGGTTGAACTGCTGGCGCACGCTCACGAACTTCTCGCCACCCGCCGTCACCGGCACGAACCCGGCGCGCGGCGATTCCTCCAGCGTCAGCTTGCCGGCCGCGTCGCGGAACCGCACCTGCCCGTCGGCAAGGTCGATCTCCGCCGTGCCGCCCGCCGCCTTCACCCGCACGACGCCGCGCGCCTCGCTGACCGTGAAGTCGCCCGCGGGCTTCGCGGTCACCATCAGGCTGTCGGGCGTATCGAGCGTCGCGTCCGGCACCGCCGTCACCCGGAACCGGTCGGGACCATAGACCAGCACGCGAACGCGCTTGGCAGGGCCGGCATCGGGGGTGACGACGACGCCACCCGGCACCTTCGCCACATCGGCGGCAAGCGCCGGCAGCGAGGCCGACAGGGCGAGCGACAACAGCGTCCAGCGAAGCGTCTTCATCAGCGGTACGTTCCCATGGTCACGCGCAGCAGCATCGGCTGCGCAGTGAAGTTCAATCCGTAATCGGTCTGGTCGCCGTTCATCACCCGGCGGGCGCGGAAGCTGCCGTCATCGGCCAGCGTCCCTTCCTCGACCTTCAGCATCATCGCGGTGTCGCCGCGCGTCTTGTCGACCGCGTCGAAGCTGACGCGGACGTCGGTGCCGGTCACCAGGAACTGGTCGGGCGCGATCTGCAGCACCGCGGCGCCGCCGACCGGCTGGGTGGCGGAAGCGGGCGGCTGCGCCTTCAGCCACGGCGAATCCATGCTGCCGAACTGCCATTCGCCATATTTGGCGGCGACACGCCAGCGGCCCATCACCTTCGACTGTTCGGCGTCCGGCGCGCCCTTGGCCGTGCCCCAGCCGGGATGGGCATAGGCCATCCGCGCCCAGCCGCGCGCCATGGGTTTCAGGAAGCGATATTTGGCCGCGAACGCCTCGATCGTCGCATCGTCCAGCGTCACCGCCCCCAGCGGATGATTGTAATAGCCGGTCGCGTCCATGCCGAACGGTGCCCAGCCGATGCCGCCGCGCCCCAGCGTCGGCCACAGGAAGCGCGCGAAGTCGGCGGCATTGCCGGTTTCGGGTACCATCAGCGCGTTGTCGGCCCGCGCATAATGGTCGAGGAACTTCAGATAGTTCTTGGCATCGCGGGTGTAGAGGTCGGGCGTGACCGCGTCGATGTGCGGCGCCGCCGCCTTCCACACGTCGATCACCTGCCAGTCGGGTCCGCCGCTCGCGCCGCCGGACTTGCCGGGCGCCGCAAAGGGATCGCCGACCGCGGCGTTGACGTACATCGGCAGGTCCTTGACCGCCCGTCCCGCCGCGGCGATCTCGTCGATATAGCGCGCGGTGTACCACGCATTGAACGCGGCTTCCGCGCCATCGCCGTAAGCCTGCGTCCATGTGCCGCGCTTGCCGAGCTTCGCCGGGACCGGCCCAGCGAACAGCCGGTTCGCCTCCGCCGAATGGTCGCGCCCCTGCTGGTACACCCCGACCTCGTTCTCGGGCTGGACCATGATGACCGTGTTGTCGGGATCCTTGTCTTTCAGGTAGCGCATCAACGCCACGAACGCCTTGCGGTCCGCCGCCAGCGTCTGTGCGCCATGGGGCGACATCGCGTAATGCGTCTTGCCTTCCCTGGTCCGCATCCGCGGGAACCGGGCATTGTCGGTCTTGACCCATGCCGGCACATAGCCGGGCGACGTGTTCTTCCACGTGCCGAACCACAGCAGCACGATCTTCACGCCGCGTTCGCGCGCCTGCGGCAGCAGCGCGTCGAGATAACCGAAATCGAACCGGCCCTCGACCGGCTCGATCTGTTCCCACGCGACCGGAATTTCCAGCGTGTTGGCGTGGAGCCGTTCGACCATCGGCCAGACCTGCGGCAGCATTTCGGGATAGTTGCTCGAATTATTCGCCTGCACGCCCAGCATCAGGAACGGCGCGCCATCGACCAGCAGCGCGTGGCGGCCATCCTTCGCAACCAGCTTCGGCAGCGTGCCCTGCGCCATCGCGGCGACCGGTGCCGCGACCATCGCCCATGCCGCGCCTGCCATCGCCCATCTGCGCCACATCGCCATATCGCCCTCCTCTGGTCCGCTGGTTGCGATGCACGGTTGGCCCGGCACCGACAGCGTTGTCACCGCTCTCTATCGCGAGTTCCTATGTCATACAAATGGTTCTTAGCGCTACCAATTCCGGAATTTACCGCGTTCCGTCGGATGGAGATGGCGCCCCGAACGGCGCGGGCTAAAATTTGATCCATCTGTATGGGACGTCACCCCAGCGTAGGCTCGGGTCTCCATCGGCTCTTGCTGCGCGCTACCACCGGGAGATCCCAGCCTTCGCCGGGATGACGCCCGTTTCAACAGGGATGGACCAAGCTCCAGGGATCCGGTCGGTGAGTTGCCGCTGTCCGTCACCCGGTCTTGCCCCCGCCCCCAAACGTCGTCCCGGCGCAGGCCGGGAGAGACCCCGGCCGGCGGCGGGACGACGTGGGGGCGGCGGCCTTCTCCTGCTTCCTTTGCTCCGGACTGCTGCCTGCGCGGGGATAGGAGCACCTGCCCCTTCCATCGAACTACCGCGCGAGCAGCACCCGCGCCTGTCCGGCGATCTGCGCCAGCATCGCCGCACCCGCCACCGGCGCCTGCCGCGCACGGTGGACCAGCGCCGCGAACTGCGCCACGCGGTCACGGTTCGCCTCCAGCCACTTCTCGACAGCCGCCTGCGGGTCCTTGCCGGCGTTGCGGTTCAGGAAGTCGAAGCGCAACTGCTGGAAATCGCGCGCGAGGCCGGCGATCAGCAGCCGCTCCCACGGATCGCCCGTCTGGATACGCGCCGCCACCGCCTGCGCCCAGTCGAGGCCCAGCGCGAAGCCGAGATGGGTGAACGCCTGCGTCAGCCGCGTCTCGTCGAGCTTCAGGCGACGGCCGAGATCGGCGAGGCCGACCGCGCCGTCCATCTCGAACAGGCGCACGACCTGTCCCGCCAGATCCTGCGGCGCACCGGCATCCTGCAACACGCCGGCGATCCGGTCGCGTTGCTGGGCCGCTTCGGCGCGCAGCAGCGAACTGGTCTGCCCGGCAAGGCTCGCCACCCCCTTTTGCAGGTGCGCGACGGCATGGGCCGAGGTGGTGCCGGCCGGGAAGGCGCGCAGCAGGTCGGCGATCTGCGAACGTACGCCGACCGCGACCTCATCAAGCAGCGCGATGCGGGCGCGTTCGGAAATGTCGGCCACCTCGATCCGGTCGTACAGCGCGTCGATGTCGAACAGCCGTTCGGCCGCGACGAACATCGCCGCGATATCGGCCAGCGATTCGCCCTCTTCCTCGGCCAGTTCGAAGACGTGCAGCACGCCCAGCCGGTTGACGATGCGGTTGGCGAGCTTCGTCGCGACGATCTCGCCACGCAGGCGATGGTCGAGGATCGCCTGCCTGTGGCTCTCCTGCATCTCGCGCGGAAAGGCGGCGAGCAGGTCGCCCGTCATGTCGGGGTCGGCCGCCAGGGGTGCGTGTTCGATCGCTTCCTGCAGCGCCAGCTTCACGCTGGCCAGCAGCACCGCCAGTTCGGGACGGGTCAGGCCGCGACCGTCCTGTGCGCGGCGGACATAGTCGTCGTTGCCGCTCAGCCCCTCGACCACGCGGTCGAGCTTGCCCGCCGCCTCCAGCATTTCGATGACGCGGACATAGCTCGGCACCGCGACGGGGCCGTCATTCTCCATCACCGACAGCGCCAGCGTCTGGAGACGGTTATCCTCCAGCACCAGATGCGCGACATCTTCGGTCATCCGCGCGAGCAGCGCGTTGCGATCCTCGATCGCGAGCCGCCCTTCGATCACCTCGCGGTTGAGCGCGATCTTGATGTTCACCTCGTTGTCCGAACAATCGACACCGGCCGAATTGTCGATGAAGTCTGTGTTGATGCGGCCACCCTGCGCGCTGAACGCGATGCGCGCCGCCTGCGTCACGCCCAGGTTCGCCCCCTCGCCGATCGCCCGGGCGCGCAGGCTCTGCGCATCGACGCGGATGCGGTCGTTGGCGGGATCGCCGACGTCGAGATGGCTTTCGGCGCGGTCCTTCACATAGGTGCCGATCCCGCCGAACCAGATCAGGTCGACCGAGCTGCGCAGGATCGCCGACATGAGCGCGCTCGGCTCCATCTCGGTCTCGACCACGCCCAGCATCTGCCGGACCGGTTCGGACAGCGGGATCGTCTTGGCGGTGCGCGGGAACACGCCGCCACCGTCCGAAATCAGCGTCGGGTCGTAATCGGCCCAGCTCGAGCGCGGCAGCTGGAACAGCCGGTCGCGCTCGGTCCAGCTTGCCGCCGCGTCGGGCGCGGGGTCGAGGAAGATGTGGCGATGGTCGAACGCCGCCTTCAGCCGGATCGCCTTCGACAGCAGCATGCCGTTGCCGAACACGTCGCCCGACATGTCGCCGCACCCGACCACGTCGATCGACTGCGTCTGCACGTCGACGCCCATTTCGAGGAAATGGCGCTGCACCGAAATCCACGCGCCCTTGGCGGTGATGCCCATCGCCTTGTGGTCGTAGCCAACGCTGCCGCCGCTGGCGAACGCATCGCCCAGCCAGAAGCCGCGTTCGAGCGCGAGGGCATTGGCGACGTCGCTGAACGTCGCGGTGCCCTTGTCCGCCGCGACCACGAAATAGGGGTCCTCGCCGTCATGGATCGCGACGCTGGCCGGATGGACGACCTTGCCGTCGACGATGTTGTCGGTGATCGACAGCAGCGACCGGATGAAGATGCGGTAGCTTTCGGTCCCTTCGGCCAGCCACGCGTCGCGGTTCGACGGCGCGGGCAGCTGCTTGGGGTAGAAGCCGCCCTTGGCGCCGGTCGGCACGATCACCGCATTCTTGACGCGCTGCGCCTTCATCAGCCCCAGGATCTCGGTGCGGAAGTCGTCGCGCCGGTCGGACCAGCGCAGGCCGCCGCGCGCCACCGGACCGGCGCGCAGGTGAATGCCCTCCACGCGGGGCGAATAGACGAACACCTCGCGCCACGGCAGCGGCTTGGGAAGTCCCGGCACCTTGGCGCTGTCGAGCTTGAAGGCCAGCGCCTCGTCGGCGGCGGGCGCGAAGGCGTTGGTGCGCAGCGTGGCGGCGACCACGCCGCGATAGCTGCGCAGGATCCGGTCGTCGTCGATCGCCGACACCGCATCCAGCCCCGCCTCGATCGCGGCATCGGCGGCGGCGACACCCGCGTTGCGATCCTTGCGCGACGGATCGTGCGCGGCGTTGAACCGCTCGATCAGCGCAGTGGCGACGCCCGGCGCACGGCGCAGCGCATCGACCGCGGTGACCAGGCCATAGCTGAGCCCGGTCTGGCGCAGATAGCGGAACCACGCGCGCAACAGCACGACCGCGGCGGGTGCGATCCCCGCCTCGACGGTCAGACGGTTGAACGCATCGTTCTCGGCGCGGTTCTCCAGCACCGCCTCGATCGCGCGCTCGACGGTCGCGATGTCGAACTTCGGCGTTCCGCCCGATGCGACCGCGACCTCGAAATCGTGGATGAAGCTCTTTTCGTCGTCCTCCAGCCGGGTCGGCAGTTCCTCGACCACGCGAAAGCCGAAATGCTCGAACACCGGCACCGCGTCGGACAGCGCCAGCGCGCCGCCGCGACGATAGACCTTGATCCGCAGCCGGTCGCCGCCCTCGGCCACGATCCGGACCGATCGCGACGCGGCGTCGGTCAGCCCGGCGACGCGCACGATGTCGCGCGCGGCTTCCTCGGGCTGGTTCGAATTGCGGTAATTGGCCGGGAAGGCGTTGGCGAAGCGCAGCGCCATCCGCGTCGCACCCTCGGGCACCAGTTCGCTCAGCGCGCCTTCGACCGCCGAACGCCAGCCGCGCACCATCCGTTCGATCCGCTTGTCGAGATCGGCGGCGTCGGGCATCCGCCCGTCCTGTCGCAGGTCGAGCACGTAGCGGATCAGCGCCGCCTCGCCATCCTCCATCGCGATCGACCAGTTCAGCACCGACGCGTTGGCCGCCTGCGCCAGCATGTCGCCGATCGCGAGGCGCCGCTGCGTGGTCACGTCGTCGCGGCCCAGCCACACGAACGCGAACAGGTGCCGCCCCAGCGCCGACTTGATGAGCACCAGCCGCGAACGCGGCCGGTCGGCGACCGACATGGCGGTCAGCGCGAGCTGTTCGAGCGATTCGGGATGGAAGGCGGTGGTCAGGTCGTGCGGCAGCGTCGAGATCGCGTGGTTCAGCGCCTTGCCGGCATGGCCCGACGGATCGAACCCGAATTTCGCGCGCAGCTCGGCCAGGTTGCGGCGGAGCACCGGCACCTCGGCCGGGTCGGCCTGCAACGCCGCGCTGGTCCACAGCCCGCCATGGATCGACATGCCGGTCACGATATCGCCTTCGCGGACCGGCACCAGCACCAGGTCGACCGGTGCGCGACGGTGGACGGTCGAGATGCAGTTGGACTTGAGCAGCAGCGGCTGGACATTGCCCGCGTCGAACCATTCGATCGCCCGCTGGCGCGACACATCGGCCAGCAGCGGCACGTCGAGCCGCGCGCGCGACAGCCCCAGCCGTTCCGACACCGTCCCGTCGCGCGACCAGCGCTCATGCGCCAGCTGCGTCAGGTTCCCGTTCACGAACCAGCCGAGCAGCGCCGCATCCTCGGCCGTGGCGGCATCGGCGGTCAGCCGCGCGGCATCGGCCTGCATCGCCGCCTGCATCGCCCGCCAGTCGGTGACGGCGGCGCGGACATGTTCCAGATTGCGTTCGACCTCGGCGACCAGTGCGTGACGGACGCGCGCCTCGGCGCGCTCCATCTCGATATAGATCATCGATTCGCGGCGGCCTTCGCCGGCAAGGCCGGTCAGCGTGCCCGCCGCGTCGCGGGCGACCGCGATCACCGGATGCAGGATGCGATCGATCGCGATGTCGTGCGCGACGATGGTGCTGGCGATCGAATCGACCAGGAACGGCATGTCGTCGTTGACCACCGCCAGCCGCATCCGGCGCTGCTCGCCGCGGGTCAGCGTTTCCAGCGCGACGCTGACCGTGCCGGGGGAACGGTGCGCAGCGGTCGCCGCCACGAACTGCGCGGCATCGGCACGTGCCGCCGCATCCAGACCTTCGATTTCGCCGGGCAGCGCACTGTCGACCAGCAGCGTTTCCAGGGGGCGGGCGAGCTTGCTTTGCGGAGTCATACCGGGGCTATGCGACGCCTTGTCGGCCGGCTCAACCCCTGTGGCAGTTGCGAACAAAATGTCGCAGTGCGGTAATTATATTACGATCCGCGGCAACGCTGCCGGCTCAATGCCCGAGCCGGCGCCGCGCCTGCTCGACCATCGCCGGGTCGCCGTCGACCCGTCCGACGATCTGCACTTGTCCGGCGTCGACCGCCCTGGCGAGCAGCAGCACATAGTCGTCGTCGCCCGCCGCGATCGGCACGACCACCGGCGCGACCGCCGCCGCCGGACGGCCCGCGGTACGCTCGATCCATTCGACCAGTTCGCCCTCGTCCACCCCGGCGCGGTGCGCGCGCGCCAGCAGCCGGGCATGGCCCTCATGCAGCCCCCCGAAGGTCAGCCGGACCAGCGCATCGACCGGCGTGCGCGGATCGACCGCAATGCCGGCCCCGACCAGCATCGCCGCATAGCCCGCCGGTTCGCTTTCGCTCGCGGTCAGGAAATCATAGGCCTCGGACAGCGCGGCGTACGTTGCCGCCGACGTCTCGCCGGTGCCGCGCGCCGCCTCGACCAGGCCACGCACCGCCACCAGCCGATCCACCAGCGCCCGTGGCGCCACCGGTTCGGCCAGCGCGGCGCTGGGACCATCGGCCCACGCCGCCGCCGGTTCGCTCCGCCGCGGGGCTCCGCGACGCGACTCGGTCAGCTCGGCGGCAAGCTGCGACTGGGTGGCAGTGTCGACCACTTCCTTCCAGTTGATGACGCCGTAGAGATAGTCGATCGCCTCGCCATCCGACGAGAACGGCATCAGGATGCCGCGATAGAGCATCGGAAAGCCGCGATGCCCGACGAACTCGGCCTCGAACCCGATCGGCGCGCGATTGGCGATGATCTGCAGATAATGGTCGGTCAGCCGCGACAGCAGCGAGCGCGGCGGCACCTGGCGCAGGCGGACGATCGACGAATCGGTCCCGCTCTCCTCGCGCAGCGCATGGCCGAGGAAGCGGATCGTCGCATCCTCATGCCCCTGCGTGCAGTCGAGCAGCACGCTGTTCGGTCCAAAGTCGGCGATCCCCGCCGGGTCGAGCGCGTCGATCAGGGGGCATAGCCGCCCACCCAGCAGCGACACCCAATAGTTGTACGCGCGGACATGCATGCGCCGCTCGTCGGTACCGACCGCCACGACATCGCCGCCGACGCCTTCGCGATCGTCGCTGCCGCCCTGCTCGTTCGATCCGCGCACGATGTCCATAGCTTACGTCCCCATGGGCACTCCGCCCCATGACGCCGGGTTGTGCACACGCCACGGTAAACGTCCGGTAAAGCGCCAGGGCACCGCCGCGTACGCAAAGACGCTTGCCACCCACGCGCACCACTGGTAAGCGCCCGCCTCCAGACGGCAAGTCCGCCTGCGCCGCTTTAGCTCAGTTGGTAGAGCATCGCATTCGTAATGCGGGGGTCACAGGTTCGAGTCCTGTAAGCGGCACCACTCCCGGTCAAAGATGGGCACCGCGCCCTCTTTGACGGGAAGTCCGACCGAGACCCCATTTTCCAAGCTCGACATGGGGCCCGAGATCACGATCTCGTGATCCGACACGCTGACGTTCGAGACGAACATTTTGAGGTAGGACGAACGGAGCGTGCTGTCGTCGCTTCGCATTTTCTTGCGAAGCATGTCGCCGAAACGGTCAATCGTTTGCTCGTCGATCCTGCGCTTGCCCTTCGCCAGTTGCGCTTCCAGCACATCGATCCGGCTTGATACCGCCGCCAGTGCCGCCCGGTTGGTCGCCATGCGGTCGACAAACGCCGGGTCTCTCGCGCTCATCGTCCCTTCTTCGATCAGGATCAGCAGATTACTGATCGCAGTGTTGAGCCGCGTCCGCTCCGATCGACTGCGGGTAAGGTCTGCCTCACGTTCCGCCTGCCGGCTTTGGGAGATATCGAGAACGCCCGCGAGCAATGTGCGCAACCGGTCTCGCGCCAGCAGCTTTGCCTCGATCGCATCCAGAACCATGCCATCGAGCTTTTCGCGCCGGATGCTCGGACAGGTGCAGGTCCCGCCACGGTTCACTTTGTCGTTGCAGACATAGTAGGTATAGCGACCACCTTTCCCCGTGCGGATCGTCATGCCGCTCGAACAGCCGGGCATGCCGCAGCGGGCGACTCCGGTGAGTAGCGTGGTGCCGGCAGCGACATGCGGTGCCATTCGCTTGGGATTGCGCGTCGCCCGCATGGCTGCCACGCGATCGAACTGGTCCCGGGCAATGATCGGGGGACAGGTGACCGCGATAGCATCTTCCACGTCCGGGGTGATCCCATCGTCGTCGGCGGTACGATCGTGATAGACGCCGGTGTACACCTCGCGCGCCAAAATGCCGGCAACATTGCTGTTGGCGAACCTCGCGCCGCGGAGGGTTCGCCCCGCTTCGTTCAACTGCTTAACGATCCAACGCCCGCCACGCCCGACGTCGGCCCAGTCGAAGATCTGGCGTACGATCGCCGCTTCGGCTTCGACGATCGCCAGCTTTCGCCGTTCCTTCTCACCGTCCTGCCGGGCGACATAGGTTTGGTAGCCAAACGGCACCGGGCCGCCATTGTAGAAGCCCTGCCGTGCATTCTCCCTGCGGCTCTTCCGGGTGAGGATCGCCGCATCGCGCGCCTGCTCCTCGTTCATCATTGCCGTGATCGTCCGGCCGATCCGCTGGCCACGGCCCTGGCCGAAGTCCTCGGTGATCGACCGAACCTCGACGCCTGCGTCGTCCAGTTTGCCCACGACGTCGAAGAACAGTCGCATGTTTCTGGCCATACGGCTGAACATGAACATCAGGACCAGATCGACCGGATGATCGGGCGCGGTGGCCCTCTGCACCAGCCGCTGAAACTCGGGTCGCTTATCGGTCTGACCGCTGAAGCCGGCGTCGGCAAACTCCTCGACGATCATAATGTCATGCTTGGCCGCATAGGCGAGAATGGCACTGCGCTGGGCATCGATGCTCTGAGGCGCACCGCCCTCCTTGTCGACCGACAAGCGCATATACGCGAAAGCCCTGGTCCGGCTGCGGTTGGCTTTTGCCAATTTTCCTGTCCCTATCTGTGTTCGAACAGTGAATCGAACTCACCGGCGAGCGCGTCGAGCACGAGCATGCATTCCCGCCGGGTGACGGCGGGTTGTCCAGACGAAGGCGGCATGTCGAGGCAGCATCGAAGCTGCGCTTCGACGTTCGCTACCTCTCGTTGTTCGTGATCGCTTTCGCTTGCCATCCGCGAGCGATGGCGAGTCGCAGGATTTCAAGCGTCAACTTAGCCAGCCTAAAAGCTGGTCGTGAAAACGCATAGGTCCGCACGGTTAATACGTTTAGGCAAGAAAGACCCACATTCAGACGCTCACGCGTATACTCTTGTCGACCCATTCCGGCCATTCTTCAAGGTGTGGTCGGTGACGTACCGGGGAAAAGGTAAGTGATCAGGCGCGCCTCGTCGCCACCACGCTCAGCCACGCGTCGCCTGCGCCCGACACCGATGCTCTCGTCCTGATGTCGGCGTCTTCCAGTGCCCCAGCAAGGAGCAGCGCCTCCAGCGAAGGCTCGTCGACGAGGTGAAAGGTGCGTCCGTCCCAGCCGACATTGACCCCCGCACCCACCTTGAACGAGGCGTAGATTGAGCCTCCCCGAGCCAATGCGCGCGCAAGGCGGCCCCACGCGTCCATGAGTTCGTCAGGCGCGAGGTGCAGTAGCGACGCGCTGGCCCACACGCCGTCGAACCTGTCCGTCCACGCTACATCGACGAAGGACATGTGCGCCGTCGGCTGTCCGGTCAGCTCGGTGCTGAACCGGCACATGCCCGGCGAAGCGTCGAACGCCTCGACGCGGAAGCCCGCGCGGATGAACGCGAGCGTGTCCCGGCCGGACCCCGAGCCGGCGTCGAGTATGAGCCCACCGGGCGGCAGTCGGCGGAGGAACCTGTCATGGTCCTCGGACATGTCGAGGCCGACCGTAGAGGTGGCGTAGGCTTCGGCGTTCCTGTCGTAGAAGGCGAGGGTCGCAGCTTCGGCGGTCACGTCGCGGGGACCCGGTATCTGTAGGTCACGGGCTGCAGGTCGCCTTGGGCAGGCGACCACGGGTCGATGATCTTCAGCGAACCGCCGTGCGCCGCCACTGCCTGGCCGTCCCGCGCAAGCTTCACAAGTGAGACGATGGCAAGGGCCGTCGGCTGAGGGCCTTGCGCGAGCGAAACCTCATTCGCCGTCAGGAAGACGCGCCCGCCGAGCCCCGCCGTTCCCTTTACCTCGACCAGCAGGCGCTCGGGGCCGCGTGTGCAGAGGAGGTCATGGCTCTCGGCGGACGAAACGTCCACGACGATCCAGCCTTCCTCAACATAGCGCTCGGCAGTTACCGCCATCGCGCGAAGCTCCACGGCCCTGCGGACGGCGACATCGCTCACACGACCCTGGGTCCGCGTGGCGCGCCCTAGCGCAGGGGCGGAATGGCTCGAGGCGGGCAAGCCAGGCATGAGCGAGCGCGCCGTCGCCCTCGAGTTGTCGTCACCGTCGGCCAGCATCTCCAGCAGTCCATCCTGCAGGGTCTCCCGCCCGCTCGCCGAACGCCAGGCACCGCTTAGCCCGGGGCTCACCGCGATGCGGTCAGTCCGGGTCAGGACCGACGAGATCGTCTCCGGCTTGCGTCCGGGTCCGAAGTCCGCCGGCTCCAATCGGCCGCCCTCGGCCAAAAAGTCCCACGCCCCGTCGTTGGTGAGGTGCCACAGCGGCCGCCACAGCCGGTCCGGTACCGGCAGCCCGGCCTCGACTAGCACTGCCGCGAGCGCCTCGATTACCATGCCTGGGTCGAGGTCGTCGGGATCCAGCGATCCGTTGCCGAGGCCGTCCGCCACCACCCACAGGCAGGCGGGCTTCAGGTGCCGGGCCTCCCGGTGGCGGTGCGTCCGAACCGAGCGCAGAAGATCATCCCAGACGTCGGCGCCTGCTATTTGTGGCACGAGATACAGACCTTCGCCTGCCCGTAGATCTCGTCGAGGTCGATCATGTCGTTGTCGGTCCGGAGCGGGTTCGGCACCATCCGCGCCCGCTGCCGCTCCACGCGCTTCTGGTGGTCGCGCTCGATCGCCGCGATCCGCTCCGGCCGCTCGAGTTCCTCCAGCGACTCCCCGGCGCTCCAGGTGAACGGCGAGCCGTGCTCGAGCGCGTTCTTCTCATAGGCCTTGGCAAGGTCGAACCTGTCCTTGTGCCGCTCGCGCAGCCGGACCCACTCGATCTTCTGCTGGTAGAAGCAGAAGTAGCAACCCGATCGCGACCGCCACGAATAGTATTTAGGAAGACCGACGCCGGCGGACTCGAGGATCTCGTTGACCGCCGCCTTGTCGATGCCCTCCTCGCGGAAGGGCAGCCGGACCGAGAGGTTTGGATGCGTCGACGAGTAGCCCTCGCGGTAGTCCTCGTCGGACCGGATGGCTACGTAGCTCACGACCTTGTCGCCCGCGTCGAGCGCCGGCCAAAGCCACTTCTCGAAGGGCCGGATTTTGAGCTGGCGCGTGCACCACCGCGTCTTCGGGCTCGGCAGGAACGTGTTGTATTCCTCGAGCCAGAAGTCGAAGCCGCGCTCCGGGTTGAGGTAGGCGATGGGCCGGCCGAGAAAGCCCTCGAGCTTACCCAGGAACTCGTAGACCTCGGGCAGCTCCTTGCCCGTGTCGGTGAAGAAGTATTCCATCTCCAGCTCGGGATGGGCCTGGCTCATGTGTACCGCGAGCGCCGCGCTGTCGCGGCCACCTGAGATGCCGAGGACGTGACGCTCCCTCATGCGCCCGGCACCCTGCGACGGCCGTCGTCGATCGGCAGCACCTCGGCCTCCTTCCCGGCCACGCCGGACATCGTCTCGGCAAGCGCGGCGAGCATGACCGGGCGGGACACGCCGGCGCCCTGCAACTTCGCGCGGAGCTCCTCCGCCAGTTCCTGCGCACGGACGCGCTCGCGGTCGCTCACCGACACCTCCTGCGTCGTGAGCGCCGGCCGTCCGGGCTCGCTCACGAACACGGCGATGCGCACCCGCCTGCCGCGACGTCCCTTCACGTGGGCGAGCCCCTCGGCGCGCAGGAACTCCTGCGCCAGCGCCGCCAGCTCGACCTTGGCGGCGTCGACGTCGCGGTCCACCCAGTCTCTCGTCGGCTTGTTCGCCGCGAGGCTCGCGACGCCCTCAACCGCCTCGACACCGCCGTCGAACGTCGACAGCCGCGTGGCGAAGGCGTCGAGGCGGTAGTTGCCGGTGAGCGCGATCACCGTCGCCGCGCGCTCGTGAAGCTCCTCGAGCTGGTCGTCGGAGGCGCGCAGCTCGTCGAGCATCGCAGTCCGGACCTCGTCGATCATGGCGCCGTAGGCGTCCATTAGCTCGCGGAGACCGGCCGCGACCGTGCCTGCGACGTCCACCGCCTTGTCCTCGCCGTCGCCAATAAGCAGCTGCGGAAGGTCGTCGAGCAGCAGCTTGTTCGGGTCCGAAGCCTTCTTGCCGAGGTCGCGGACGCGCCGCGCGGTGGGCGAGAGCCGCGTGGTGCGAAGCGTCCAGGGCGCGACGCCGAGAACCAACCCGACGAGGGCGCGCGAGACAGCGAGCGGGTCGCCCGCGGGCACCACCGAGCCGGTCGCCGCCGAGACGACGCGCGCCACGGCGGTGACGTTCTCGACCTGCTGTTCGCTGAACTCGCTCCACCGCAGCCGGATGGCGTCGGGGTTCTGCATCATGCGGTCGACAAGGAAGTCTGAAGCGGCAGGCGAGAACACCTCGTCGAGGTAGATCGTAACCCGGTCAAGCCGTGACATAACGTAGGCCAGAGATAGCACCGGCAGCAGTCCCTCGCGCATGCCGATGGGCCTATCGCGCCAGAGGTCGTGTAGCTTGCCGAGAGACGCGCCCGGCCCGGCCGCCTTGAGCATGTCGTCGGCCCGCTGCCAGGCAAAGCGCAGGTTGCAGGGATCCTCGCCCGCAGGTGCCGCAAAGCGGAAGCCGTCGCCATCGGCGCGGTGCAGGCCGGCCTTATCAAGGATCGAGGCGTAGAGGCCGCCCTCCGCCGGGAAGTCCCTGATCCCGAGACGGGGCTCTGTAGGGCGACCCACCATCGCGTGCATGAGCGCGCGCGACGCCGCCACCGCGTTCGAGGACGGCTTGGTGCGGTTGAGCAGCTCGTTCGAGATGCGTGGGCTCTCAGGATATAGCTTGCGCGCGATCTCTGAGGCAATGGCCGCCAGCCGCGCGGCGCCGCCGGCAGGCCCCGTCAGATCGAAACCCTCCTCGCCGAGCACCGGCACGCGCCAGCTGGTCGCGTCGAGGCTGGCGCGCAGACGGTCCTCGAGCTCGGCCGCACAGCGGGCCGTAGCGCCCGACAGCTCCCGGCGGGCGACGGGATCACCCCGGAGCTCGGGGCGGGTCGCGGCGATCCGGTCGTAGGCCACCAGCTCGATCGCGAGCTCGCGCAACGTGTAGCCGTCGGAGGCGAGGCCGAGCGCGATCGGCCGGTCGCCGACGCCCTCGCAGAGGCGCTTGAACGTCGCGGCCAGCCGCTTCTTGTCCTCGGCCGCCGCGTTGATCAGCAGCAGGAAGAGCCCGGTCGCGCCCTTCGACGGCGAATAGCGCTCGATGCGCTCGGCCGCCTCGTCGGTCGTGGCGACGTCGACGTCGAACCACCGCAGAGCGCCGGTCACGTGGTAGTGCCGCTTGGCGAGGACCGGCGCGAGCACGCCTATCGTCCGAAGGTGGGAGAGGTCGACGTCCCCGGACTCGGCACGGGCACGGGTAAGCGCCTCATCGAGATCGAAGTCGGACCCCGCGTAGATCGACACCGACCCCAGATGCCGGCGGTCGATAAGGATGGACAGTGACTTCAGCACCTCGACGTGGCGCTCGACCTGATGGGGTTCGAGGTCCGGGTTGGCCGCACCGATGACGTCCAGGCTCGGGACCAGGCCCGACCGCTCGCGCAGCATGTCAACGAGCGCCACCGTCTTCACGATGCGGATCTGCGCGGGATCGGACCCGCGTGCCTCGCAACGCTCAACCGCGTCGACCGCCGTCGACCAGCGGTGGCCATCCGGGGAGGCGAGGATCGACGGCTCAAGGTTGGACCGGAGGTAGCTCCACAGCCAGTCGGTGTCGTAGAGGGTGCCGGCGTCGGCGGGCGTCTGCGCCAGGAAGTCCTGGAAGCCGAACGGCTCGGCCGAGTTGAGGAAGCCGAAGATGCTGCGCTGGTTCTGCCCGAAGCGGCGGCGGGACAGCGGACCAAGCAGGGTGGCGACGACCGGGTTCAGTGGCCAGCACCTCTCCAGCCGCTCGCGCAAGCCATCGGCGGATCCGCGGCGGCCGGCGGTCACCGCCTCGGCGACGACCGACGCCATCAGCGTACCCGGCGCGCCGGCGACATCGGCGACGATCGCACGCGAGATCAGTTCGAGCTGCTCCTCGCCCGCCAGGTTCACCGGCACGTCGACGAAGCGGCCCTGGACCTTCAGCCACTCGTCGCGCGCCTCGCGTGCCAGCCGGTGCGCATAGTCGTCGAACGCCTGATGCAGGATGCCGATGACAAGCAGGCGCCCATCCGACCGCGACGCGGCCTCGGCGAGCTCCTGGAAGAGGTGCACGTCGCCACCCTCCATCGCGACGTGCTCGAGCGTCTTGCCCATCTCGTCAACGATCAGCAGCACGCGATGGCCACCGCGCACCATCTTCAACAGGTCGGCGACCACACCGCCCGCGGTCGGCTTGACGCCGGCCGCCGTGAGGGCCTCCCGGATGGCGCCACCGACGTCGCGCCGCGCGCCGACGACCGGGATCACGCAGAACTCGGGGGCACCACCCAGCAGCCCGTAAAGCTCGGAGGTCAGATCGGCGCCAAGCGCGCCGGCAGCGGCGGCACGCGCCTCCGGGCCCGGACCGAGCAGCGCGGCGAGCACCGCGGCGAGGCTGGACTTGCCGCAACCATACGGGCCGGTCCAGGTGAACGCGCCCTGGCCGTGCTCGCCGAGGTGCCTGAGCGTCGTGCGCAGCACGGCGGCGGCGGTTGGGGTCATAATGAAGCCCTCGACCGCGTCGATTGGGCTGTCGATGTCCACGCGCGTCGCGCGCTGGAAGCGCCGTGCGACCGCGACCCTATCGATCAACATCATTCCGCGACCTCCAGCTGCACGATGGCGTCGTTACGCAACCCGAGGGGATCGACCGCCTCCGGGTCCCTGCAGGCGATCTGCCGCAGTCCCGAGGACTCGTCCCACCAGACCTGCCCGCTGGTCGCCGCGTCGATGCGCTCGAGCCGCTCGGCGACCGAGTCCTCGTCGAGCAGGAAGACGCGCCCGGGCGATCCGGGCTCGGACGCCACGGTCTCGATCGAGAGGTGCCTGCGGCTCGGGTATCGCTGGCGCCAGAATTCCATCAGCGCGTGCGCGAAAACGTCGTCGCCGAGCGTCGGCTTCGGTCCGCGGCGGAACTGCGCAGCCGACCCGACGTCGACCCAGGAGATCAGCCCAAGCTCGGCGAACGGGGACTCGAGCGCATCCTCGCCCGCGCGCGCGCCCCGCTTGCGCACGTAGGTGCGCATGAAGCACTCGACGTCGCGCGTCAGCGTCACGTCAGCCGGACGCTTCGCGCCGGGGATGGCGTCAATGCGCGCGAGGATGCGGTTGCGCAGCGTCTCGCGGTTGAAGATTGCCTCGTTGAACTCACTGAAGGCGTAATACCACACCGTGGCGCGGCCGGGCGCCCTCGCCAGATTCCAGTGCAGCAGCCACAGCGACGCGGGCTGCTCGAGATACGGATCGCAGCCATCGTCCTCGAACATCGACCGGCCAACCGAAGTCGTCACATAGTCAGGGTTTCGCGTGTCGCCGACCGGCTTAAGAACGCCGCAAGCAAGCGCCCAGTGACGCATCGCGAGCACCATGTTCCGCCCGACACCAAATTTCGAAATAGCATCACCGGATGCAAAGATGGACTTGGTCTCGACCTCATTGGCACCCTCCAATTGCCGGACGGCGTCAAACGACTTCTTGAACCAACCGTATTTTGGCGGGAACGTCTCGTGGCCTGCGAACTGCAGCTGCAGGCCATTCTGATCCAACAGGCTCTTCACGACCAAACCTCAGCACTGGACGATTTATCCAGTCCCTAATAGAATGGACGGCTAAATCCGTCAATCGAAACGTGCTGGTTGTGTTCCCCAGTCCAGCCGGAGTGTCAACGTGCAGAACAACGGCATCTATCTCGACAGTCAGGCGACCGCAGGTCTCGCGCCGGGCGTTCTCAAAGCCATGATCGCCCACTTTTCAGATACTTACGGAAACCCGCACTCCAGCGAGCACTCTTTCGGATGGCGCGCGGGCAACGCCGTGGACCGCGCCCGGGAACAAGTCGCCGCCGCGACCGGCTTCGACGCAGACGAGGTCGTGTTCACCTCGGGCGCGACGGAGGCGAACAACATCGTCATCCTCGGGTTCCACCGCGACGCGACTCTGCCGCTGTCGATGACCGCGACCGAGCACAAGAGCGTCATCGCGCCGATGCGCGAGCGGGCCCGCCGCGGTTCGCCTGTAACGACGCTGCCCGTCGACGGGCTAGGCGTCGTCGACCTGGACGCGCTCTCCGACGCGCTAGGCGCAGGCGTCCGGCTCGTGTCGGTGATGGCGGTGAACAACGAGATCGGCACCGCGCAGCCGATCGCCGCGATCGCTGACCTGTGCCACGCCGCCGGCGCGCTACTGCACGTCGACGCCGCGCAGGCATTGGCGTTCGACGCCGTGGCGGCACTGGCGGCCCATGCGGACATCGTCAGCGTCTCGAGCCACAAGGCGGGCGGACCCGCAGGCATCGGCGCGCTGCTGGTCGCCCGCCACGCCCGGCCCGCGCTGTCGCCGATCGCCTTCGGCGGCGGGCAAGAGGACGGCCTGCGGCCCGGGACGCTGCCTATGCCGCTCTGCGTCGGATTCGGGGCGGCGTGCGCGGTGCTGCCCGACGCCGCGGAGGTCGACGACTGGCGCCGCCGGTCAGATCGCCTTGCGGAGTCGCTGGCTGCCGTGATCCCCGGCTCGGTCCGCAACGGCGGCGGCCCCGGCTCCCATCCCGGGAACGTTAGCCTCACGCTGCCGGAGGGCGACGCCGACGCAGTGATCGCGCGGCTGCAGCCCGGTGTGGCGGCGTCGACCGGCTCGGCCTGCACCTCGGGCATCCCCGAGCCGAGCCACGTGCTGCGCGCGATCGGGCTGGACGCGGCCGCCGCCGAGAGGACGATCCGGCTGTCGGTCGGGCGCTACACGACGACCGGCGAGATCGAGCAAGCCATCGCGGCGATCGCCAATGCGGTCAGGACCCGCGCGGCCGCCTGACGCCCGCGCTCAGGCGGCGTCGCGCTCGAGCTGCTCGACGGCCTCGGACAGATTCCAGATCGGCTCGGCGGCCCCCTCCTTCAGCATGTCCATCACGTGCGGGAAGCCAGCGGACGCTAGCCCGTTGGCAAGGTTGATCATCCTGCGCGGCTCGACCACGATCCCGACCTCGTCGGACTTGGCGATGGCGATCAGCATCAGCGTGTGCACGCGCCACGGGTCGCTCGAGAAGATGCTGCCGTCGATGATCTTGTAGGTGTCGCGCCGGTCTATCTCGACGGGATCAAGGTTCCGGCGGGCGGCCAAGCAGACGGCAAGGAACCACAGGTCTACCATCCTCGGGAAAGGGCTGTGGTCGATCACCGCGCGGCCCCCGGTCTGGCAGTAGCGCGCGAACTCGTCTTTGAACTCGACGGGTACGAGGATGTCGACGCTGGCGAACGGGTTGAAATACTTGTCTGACATCGCTTCCCTCCTCAGGCTACCAGCACCGGCGTCTCGTCGTCCACCCGCTCGCACAGCTCGCAGTGCGAGCGGTGATCGCAGTCACAGCGCAGCACTTGCCGCGTCGGCGACCTCGGATCGTTCACCAGCATCCGAGGGTAGTGGGCGGGGTTGGTGAGGGTGACCACCTCGCCCGCCATCTCGTCGAGGATCGCCTCGCAACCCTCGATCTCGGAGTGGGTGAGGAAGAGGATCAGCTGCGCGCTCAGCGTCGAAGCCTTGCGTAGCACGGACCGCTTCACGAAGCCGCTCATCATTCCTAGCGGCGTATCGATCACGTTCGGCGCCTCGACCTCGCTGACCTTCGTCAGCGCGAGGATGAAGGCCAGCGTCAGAGCGCGCCGGGAGGCGCCGTTCAGGTCGCGGTCGGGGTCGAGCTTCCGGTCGCTCGGACCGTAGACCAGGATGTCGAACTCCTTGCTGACCTCGGCGCGCCGGATTAGCGCACCCTGATCCGGATCGGCGCCGATCATGCCGAGGAATATCTCGTTGGTCAGGTCACTGACCTTGATCAGCTCCTCGTCGGTGATGCGGTCGAAGGCGCGGCGCAGGACACCAGTGATGTCCTTGGCGACGTCGAGCTCCGCGATGATTCTGGCACCCTTCGACTGTTCGCGCAGCAGTGCGTCGCGACGCTCGACCAAACCGGTGCGCTCGGCGACCAGTCCCGACAGCTGCGTGTCGATCTGGCCTTCCCGATACTTGACCCGGTCCTTCTGGTTCTCGAACTCGCGGCGAGCCTTCCGCAGGTTCGCGACGTCGGTGTCCGGCATCTCGTCGAGCTGCAGCTCGAGCGCGCGCAGCTTGCGGCCATTCTCGTCGCGCAGGTCCTGCAGGCCATCGCGCTTCTCGACCACGGCAGTGAACGCCTCGCCAAAGGCGCGGGCCTCTCCGTCCGCCGGCGACTGCAGCGCCTTCGCGCCGAAGTAGAGCGCGGTTACCATCTTCTGGATGTCGTCGGCGCGGCGGCTCTTCTCGATCAGCTCGTTGACGCGCGCGCGTCGCGCCGCTCCGTCCTCGTGGACCTCCGACAGGCTCTCGCCGCAGATGCACGAGCCGATGTCGAGCCGGTCCTCCAGCACCGGGATCGTCGCGCTCGGGATCTCCTTGCGGTCGTAGAGGGTGTCGAGCTTGGCGTAGGCCGGCGCAAGCGTCGCGCCGAGTACGCCGCGCGCGACGTCGATGCCGCGAAAAAGCGCGGCGTGCTCCTTGACGGCAGCATCGAGCTGCACATCGATCTTCCCGATCTCCTTGCGGGTGGACTCGATGTCTTGGCCGAGCTTCTCGCGATCACCCTTGGCGAGCGCCGCCGCGATGCGGCGGTCGATTTCCGCGATCTGCCCGTCGAGGTTCGCGTGCGAGCTGCGCGCGTCGACCAGCTCGGCAGCCAGCCGCTCGCGGTCGACCTCGATCTCGTCGAGCCGGTTGGCGATCGTGCCGAGCTCGTCGCTGCCGCCGAGCTTCTTCGCAGACTTGTTGATCTCGACCGCCGCCTTCTCGACGTGCCGCATCGCATCCTTGATCACGCCGAGGCCTAGCAGCGAGCGGATCGCGCGCTGCACGCGGTCGCGCTTGGTGGTGAGCGCAACGTCTGCCTCGATGAAGCTGAGCGCCCGGTCGCCGTCGGTGAAGAACACGTCGCGCAGCTCGATCGGCAGCTCGTCTGCGATGATCGCCTCGGGCTGCGTCAGCGGGGTGTCGCCCGTGTCGGTGATCACCAGCAGCCGCACCGAGGGCTGCGCGCGGGTGAACCCGTCGCCGTCGATCTCCTCGGTCGTGGAGCGGATCAGGCGGTAGCGCTTGCGCGTTTCCTTGAACCCGGTCGGCGACCGGCGGACCGACGTCACCTCGAACTCGATGGTCACCATGATCGGCACGCGGCTGCCGTCGGCCTCGATGTCCCAGTCGATCGGGTGGAGGCGCATGTCGGCGCCGCCGCTCGGCAGCGCGACGTCGCCATAGAGGCCCCATTGGAGCGCGTTCAGCATCGTCGTCTTACCGCTCTCGTTCGCGGCGCGCACGACGGTGAGGGGCTTCTGTTCCGACACCGAGAAGTCGACCGTCAGGTCGCGCAGCAGCCGGAAATTCGAGAAGTGGGCCTTCAACAGCTTCACGCCTTGTCTCCCCCGCTGACGGCCCGGCGCTCGGCGAGATACCGGCCGACCGCGTTGCACTTCTCGTTGATCTTCTGCTGGATGTTGGTGCCGGCAACGCGGTGCTGGCGCTCGTTCTCCAGGACGTCGCTAATCGCGGCCACGACTTCCTCGCGGTAGCCATCGCACCGCTCGGGCAGCGACTGCGCCTCCTCCAGGATGATCGAAATGATCTTGCGATCGTTCATTGGCATAGTTGCAGTCCCCCCATCATCCGAATGCTGCCGAGACCAGCTTCGCGGTCAGCGCCAGCGGCCCGTCGTTCGACCCTGCGTTGCGCGCCAATCCCCCGAACTCCTGTACGCGCTTCAGCTCTGATCTTACGAGAGACTTCGCGTCATCGTCCAGGCCGCCCGCATCCATTCCGGGCGGAAGCGCAAGGAAATCCGTAATGTCCGACGACGTCTTGCCGATCAACGAGCAGGTTCGCAGCAATCGACCTCGGCGCTGCACCCACTGCCGCTCGACGGTAGTCGAAGCGAGCACGAACGCGCGCCTGATCTGCGGGATGTTGACGCCCTCGTCGAGCACCCGCTTTGCCGTCAGCACCTGGATGTCGCCGGCCTGGAACGCCGCGATCACCGCCCTCGTCTTGGCGCGGTCGCCGGTCTCGGTCGCGGTCAGCTGGTGGAAGGCGATGCCCCTGCGGCGAAGCAGCGCATTCACCTCTTCGAGCTGCCGCGGGCTCTTGTCGGTCGCGTAGACTAGCGTGTGCCGCAGAGCGCGCGTATCGAGTCCGCCCAGCGCACGGTCGAGCGCGACGATCTTGCCGCCGCTCGTCTCGAGCAGCTCGCGCCGGTCGCGGAACAGCTTGGCGAGGTAGTCGTCGGGCTTGCCGCCGTCGGTGCGCCAGGCGTTCTGCTTGATGCGCGCCGTCAGGTCATACCAGCGGTCCATCTCCTCCTCGTCGAGGTAGGTCGGCACGAGGTGGTAGTCGTATTCGACCAGGCACTTGCCGATCGCCTGCTCCAGCGTGAACTTGTAGACCACGTCGCCGAAGAATCGGACCAGCCCGGCGGTGCCGACGTCGTCATACTGCCGGACGGGCGTCGCCGACAGCGCGAGCCGGTGCTCGAAGTGCTCGGGCGGCTCGTTGATGAAACCCTCCCGGCCGAGATTGTGCGCCTCGTCGGCTATCAGCAGCAGCCGCACCCCGAGCTTGCGCGTCGCGTCGGCGAACTCGGGCGTGCACAGCGTGTCGTGGCTGACCACCACGGCCTCGGCTTTCGACAGCCCATGCTTCAGCCTCCGCGCCGTCTTCGACAGCGCGCTTGCCCGCGCGGCCGCTCCGGACAGCAGCGTCAGGTTGACCGGCGTGATCCCGAACGGCTCGATCTCGTCGCACCACTGGTCGACCAGGGGACGGTAGGGCGCGGCGACGACGATGAGCGTGGGACCGACCGCCTCGACGAGACGTTGCCCCGCGATCATCGACGTGATCGTCTTGCCCGAGCCGGTCGCCATCTCAAGGATGCCGCGGTGCCCTGCATCGACCCACGCCCGGACGGCGGCACCCTGGTGGGCGAACGGACCGTCCTCGTAGCGCAGGCCGGCCGGGATCGCGAAGCCGCGCGGCTGACGCGACACCACCTCGACGGCGGCGGCCTTCGCACGGTCGAACAGCGCGCCGAAATCCGGCTCCCTGGGTTCGCCCGGGCGCAGCGCTGCCATAATGCCCGCGCGCACCGCCTCGGAGGCGCCCAGCACGACGCAGTGGTCGTCGACGTTCTTCCAAAGACGGTCGAACCGCCGCTGCAGCTTGTCGACGACGAAGTGCTGCGTGGTGTCGGCCCAGTCCTTGGACACCGAGATTTGCTCGTAGTTCGAGGTCATGCCGGCCGCGGTCATGTTCCCCGAACCATGGACCGCGAGCTGATCGGCACCGTCCGTGAACACCCACACCTTGGGGTGGAAGAGGCCGTCGCGCATCACCGCCACGCGCATCTGCAGGCGTCCGACCTTCAGCAAGTGCGCAAGGCAGTCGAGCGTGTGGCGCGCGAGCGCATCCTCGGTCACGACCACCTTCGACAGGGCGGCGTCGGCGACGGCGGCGGCCTCGGCCGTGCCCGCCTCGATCGCGGCTTGGTCGGCGGCCGAGATGAAAGGGCTGGCGATCAATCGGAGCACGCCGTCGGTCTCGTTCAGGAACGTCGCCAGCCCTGGCGCCAGCTCGGCCAGCGACGCGGACGAGAAGAACCCCATCATGCACAACGCGCCCGTGCTCGAGCGGAACGCCGGGATCAGCACCTCGCCGGGCAGGTCGTCATCGGGCAGGATCAGCAGCGGGCGGATATCGCTAAGGTGCTGCAGCCCGCGGCCCGACGCCGGGCCGGATGTGGATGCGCTTGTCATCACGCGTCGCTCACGACCTTGGACATGAGCGTGTCGAGGAACTTGCCCCACCATGTATTGAGCTCCTCGAACTGCTCGGGATCGTCGTCCATCGCGGTCGCACGGGCGTAGGCGATCACCATCAGGGTGAACGCGTCGGTCGCCCGGCGCGCCAGCGCCTTCATCTCGTCCGACGCCTCGACCTCGCCCTCGGACACGGCCAGCAGCCTGGCCCAGATTTCGCGATAGAACTTATGTCGCTTGTTGACCCGCACCACGACCTTGCTGCCGCCGAGATACATGATGTCGATGAAGTCCTTGCCGGACCCCTCCACGGTCTCCACCGTGAACGGGCGGGCGCTGACGCGCTCGACATACTCGTCCACCGCCTTCGGATCGCTGTGACCGACGTCCTTGGCGAGTTCACGGTAGATTTGGAGAATTGCCGCTTCGGACAGTGGCTGCGCCCGCGCCTTGGGCAGGCCCTTGTCGACCGCGCCTGCGCGGTTAACTACAGATTCGTGTTCACCGCCAGTCGAGTTGTCCTTGTTGTCCTGCTCGCGCCACTGGTCCTGGATCGCTTTCCTAGCCGTGCCGACATACGGCTTGAGCATCTGCCGAATGCGGTTGCGCAGTTCGTATTGCGGCACCACGCCGTGCTTGACGTTGCGGACGCCGAAATATTCATCAAGCTCGGGGTCGAACGCAACCTCGATGCCGATGAACCGATCCGACTCCTTGATGCCGCCGGGGAACATCCGGGGGACGATCGTGTAGGAAATCTCGCGCTTCAGCCGCACGAAGCTGATCATCCCCTGCGATTCATTGATGTTGAGCGACCGGGCTAGCGCGTCGCCCCCCCTGCCGCGCTCGCGCAGGACCTCGGGCGGCGCGACCGTGACGGTCAGCCACGCCGACGCATCGGCCTCCTTGATGTAAATCTCCTCCTCCTCCGCTACCACGAGGCGGGGGGCGTAGTGGCCACGCGGCTTCTGCTTGGCGGCCTTGGCCTCCTTCGCCAGTAGTTCGTCAGCGAAGGACTCCGACATCAGGAATAGTGGATCTGCGGCCAGCAGGTCGAACCCGTTGACCGTCAGTGTCAGACCCCCGTTAATGAATTCACGAAAAATCCGTGCGAGTTCCTTTCGCGCGTCGCGCACCAGCGCGTCGAAGCTGTCATGAACGCGCCCGGCCTCAAGGCGGTCGACGTCGCTCCAGATCACGACGGTGCCGGTCCCGGAGGGCGGCTTGGCAACCCAGCTCGCCGGCACCGGCTTGGCGACCGGCGGCGCGATAGTAACCGCATCCGGGTCTCCGCGCCTCTCGGCATCCTCCATGTCGCCTAGATCCATGCTGACGTGCTGCCAGCTGCCCTTCGCGCTCTCCCTGCTCCAGACGTCGATGCAGCGGCCGAAGTTCAGCGCGGCGAGCTTCGCGCCCACGCCATACTTGCCGATCGTCGTCTTCTGCATCCAACGGGTGCTGAAGCCGATCACCAGATATTTGGCGAGCACCTCGCGCGACATGCCGATGCCGTCGTCGACGATGGTGATGTAATCGACGTAACTCTTGCCGCCGCGGCCTACGGCCTCGTGCAGCGTCACCTGGATGTTGGTCGCCTTCGCCTCGATCGAATTGTCGATCACCTCCGCCAAGGCGGCCGCGAGTGTGAAGCCGGAATCGCGCAACGCCAACAATGCCTGGACCGTCTGAATCACGGGCTCGGGCTTCAGCGGCGCGGGCTGCGGCTTTGGCTTGAGAACCGGTTTGGCCATCGTCAACATCCCAGTGTGGACGCCGGCAGCGCGGCCGCCGGCGTCCGTTTTTAATCAAGCGATCACGTCCCGGTCAGGGGCGGATCTCGTCGGTCAGGCGCAGGGCGATCGCACGCACACCGGCGCGCAACTCCTTCACCCGCCAAGGCTGCAAGCCCAGTTCCTCGGCCACCTCGTCGACCGGGTCCTGGAAGCGCTCGGCGACCGTGCGGCCGTCGGCACCTAGCCTCCGCTCGACCTCATCGAGCAGCATGTTCAAGGAATCGGCGATGAGCAAGCGGCGCTCGGGAGAAGGCAGCTGCGCCGCCTTGCTGATGGTGTCACCCGCCATCACGCGGTCGAACGCGGAGTCGACACCGTCCGGGTCCGCGGAAAGCTCTTTGCGGTGCTCGACGTCGCGCCGCACGCGGCGGAGTAGCGTGCAGCGGGCGTTGCGGATCGCGTTGCGCGCGAGGAACGGGTCGGACCGGCGCTCGCTGAGCGCGAGCCCTATGGCGTGCTCGCCGATGTCAGCCTGACGCTGTTCGCGGCGACGGCGCATATAGCTGTAGAGGGACAGGAGGGCGCGCTCGCGCGCGCGAGAAAAAGTAAGCATCAATGTTGCTCCCATTAAGGGCACCAGCGGCACCCGGAGAGTTGTGACCGCCAACATGGCGATCACGGGGAAAACGACCCGCAAACGGATTGTCTCCCCTAAGGTGTATGGCGCACGTTTTCAGGATGGGGAAGGAAAGTTCCGACGCCTTGGGGCTGAACGACCGCAGGACGCGCACGATGCAGTTCCTGACCGCCCGGCTGGCCTGCAGAGCCTGGCCAAGGACCTGCTGGCGCCGGAAGTGGTCTCAACCCTAGGTTGCTGATCGCACTCACCAACCCTGCAGCGATCGAATCCCGTCCAGCCGATCGGCTTCTGATGAACGAAAGGCAGCTTATGTAAGGTTTGCGGCCCAAAGCGGACGAGTCACAATCCATCAAGTATCTTCCGTAGCGTGCCCTCGGACTAAACCACCACGATAAGATGCGTTGCCCGACCGCATGCCATCCGGTCGATGGCGTAGAGCGCTTGCGCGTCTTTCACGCCCTGACCCAGGAACCATTGCGGCGCTGGCACAGCGAACGGGACATTCGGATGAGGCAATCCACATCGATCGGCCGTCACGCTCATGCATGGTGCATTCGACCGAACAAACCAACGGTGGTTTAGGGTGGCTGACCGTCTGAACCATCGGCGCCCGTCCGCTTCTTCGACAACAAGCGCGAATGCCGCAGGATGAACACCGGCAAGCCGCAAGGCAGCCGCCATCGCGCTGACGCCGAACGCGGCGGCAACTTGATAGACGAGATCGAATGACATCGGGACACCAGCAACCAATGGTTCCAGCATAAAGCGGGGCATTAGCAGGTCCGCAGCATACCCGTCCGCCTCGCGTTCGCAGCCCGCCGCTCCGTCTTGTTGGTCGGCGGCGCCATGGCAGATCAGCCGTTGGCCGCGATGATGGTGCCAATGACCGAGTTCATGCGCGACGGAGAACCGCTGCCGGACGCGGCTGGCGCGGTCGTCGACCGTGATGATCGCCCGGTCGCCCAGACCGACGATCCGCGCATCGCCAACGGCAAGGCGACGATAGCGCACCGCCGTGGCAACGGCACAGGCGATGACCTCGACGTCGATCTCGCCGGGTTCGGTGATGCCGAGGTCATGAAGTAAGCGCTCGGCAGGTCGTTCAAACCTTGCCGTCACGCAGGGTGATCGCCGGTGTCATGGTCAAGTTCGGCGAGATCGTCGATCAGGTCGTCGATATCATGGTCGTCGTTGCCACGGGCAGCGAGCGTCATGCGCAGGTCGGCATCGCCCGAAATCGCTTGCTGCAATTGCGCTCGCAGACGCGCCCGATCGATCGGGACAACCCGAGCGTCGGTGCGGGCATCGAGTTTGGCCCGGATCGCGCGCAGGTTCGCTTTCTTTACCGCCAACTGCGCCCGGGTGATCTCCGCCTGCAGGTCGGCCAGATCAGGTTCGACATCCTCACCGTCGAGGAAGTCGTCCAACAGTCGCAGCTGCATCAGTTCGTCCGCTTCGGTGATCATGGTATGCTCCTGTCCTTGGCGGCGGCCGCCAGCTTGCGCTGCAATTGCTTGCGCAACGATGCGAGGGCCTTGGCGTCGAGCCCCAGCCGGTTCTGCAAGGCTATGCCCTTCTCACCGTCGAGCACCGCATCCAGCAGCGTGACCAGTTGCGGGTCGTTCCCAATCGACTGTTGGATCGCGGCCAGGGTCCGCCGGTAATGCAGCGCATCATGCCCGACCTGCTCCGGGCTGGGCGCCAACGAGGCCATCGCCAGCGTATCGTCGTCGAGGTCGAGCGGGACCGGGTGCAGGCCGTCGCGTTCGGCTTCCCGTTCCTGCGAGGTCAGGCTGCGCATGATCCCAATCAGGAAGTTCACGATGTCGTAGCCGCGCCGACATTGGCGACGACCGTCGAGCGCTCGGACGAACGCCTCCTGCCGCAGGTCACCGGAAAGTATGTAATGTCCCTGCGCCAGATAGCGCGACCGCCGCAGCAGACGCTGATGGTCGGTTGTCGTCAGTGCCTCCAGCATCGCGTTGACCTCGGCAGTCGAATAGACATCGGCGGGCGGCTGAACCGGTGTTGCTGTCGGCGTGACGGCTGAGATGACGGCCTCCCTTACTCTATAAAGCGGACGGCTCAGCATTCTCGGACAGAAGCATGAAATATTTATTGGCCGCTGTCCGAATTTGTGAGGTCGTCCGCTTTATAGGTAGAGAGGTTCTGTCACCGGGATGTTGAGCCGTCATGATCGGTCGAGGCGATGATCGACCGACCGTGTCAGCCGGTTTGGATCAGGCTGCCAGCGGCCGGGTCCGGACGGCGGCGCGATCGGTGAAGATTGCGTCGCGAGCGACCAGCTTGGCGAGCCGCGCCTCGGCGCGGGCGATGCCCTCGTCACGGTCGGCCGGCTGGTGGGCCAGTTGGATCAGTTCGCCCGGCGCCAGCCGGTATGCTTTGCGGATACCCGCCTGCGGCAGAATGATTGCTCGCGATCCGCCCCGGCTCAAATACAGGCGGCAGTCGGTCTGCAGGTGGCAAATGCCGTCGCGAACGGCGCACAGCGTGATGCCGGTCAGCTGATAGCCGTCTTCGCCATCGGCGAAATCCAGATAGATCAGATCGTTGCCGCTGCTGTGCGCGATGGCACCGATACGCAGCCGCCCTTCGGCTCCGCCCATTTCGCCGGCGAGGATCGCCGCGCCGGGCTTCATCGCGCGGCTGCCGACCAGCATCTGGGCGACGGCCTCGGTGTGGCGGCGGATGATCGCGGTCTTGTCGGTCGTCATTATCGTCTTCTCCATTTTCATCCCCGGATCGGGGAGCATCCTCCTTCCTTGGTCTCTTGCCCCCGGCAGGCGGGCGGGACCGCTGCGGATCCCGCCCTCAGGGAGTCAGCCGTCGCGGTAGCGTGGCACCCAGATGTCGTAGAAACCCTCCCATTCCTGCTGGAATCGCGCCTGCGCGGTTTTGGCGACAAGATCGGGGTGCACCTCGCCCCAGCCCGAGGAGCGATGGACGCGCGCCATGCAGACGACATGGGCGTGAGGCCGGCGAGCGGACAGTTCGTCACCTGGCATATGCACGACAATCATGCTGGTCAGTCGGCGTTGCAGCGCCAGCTTTTTCAGTGTGTACATTCCGACCAGCGAAAGGATGTCGGCAGGTTGCCAGCTATGCGGAAATCTCATGGTCAGCACGACCGCCAGCAATTTCTGATGCGCTTTCGCTCTGGCGTCATACCCGTGGAAGATTTCTTCCAGCGCGCCAGCCGGGACCGCGACACCGGGCGCGGTGACGATGCGGTGCATCGTGCAGGTGATCGGCCACAGGCCATCTGCCAGCCAATCCGTATCAGCCGGCTTGCTCGGTTGCAGCTTGGCGCGGGCCAGATCGGCGACGCTGTTCCGCTTTCCCTTCGCACTCTTGCGCAGCAGGGCGAAGCCGAAATCCGGCGTCGAGCCGAGCGGGTCGTCGTACACCATGTCGTCGGCATCCGACGGGCTGATCCAGGGCAGCGGCTTGCTCATCAGCGATCCGCCCAGACGGCGGCAAGGAAAGCATCGGCCCTCGCCAGCCCCGGCATCAGATCACAACCTCCGTCAGCGGCGGACAGCCGTGCCGGCATCATCGGGCGCAGGCGCCCGGGGGAAAGGCGGAAGACCGCCGCACTCTCGTCCGGCTCCGCCGGGTCAGGCACCAGCCAACCCTCGTTGCTGCGCGACAGCCACAGCCTTTTCGCGTGATGCCAGACGGTACCGTGGCGCTGCCACTCGCCGACCGCACAATAAACGGTTCGATGTCCGGCGCTCGACGCTTTCACTACCAGCGCATCGCACCGGGCGATGCGGGTGCCGCGCTCGACGGTGTCGAGATCCCCGCGTGACGGCTCGATCGACGGCACCAGCAGCAACTCGGCGGCGGCGATGTGCAGGTAATTCCGAAAGGGCGGCGGGATGATCGGCACCGACCGGTCGATCTGCCAACCGCCGCGCTCGGCGATGGCGAGCGCGGCGGATAGCGCGCGCGCCTTTGCGAGCTCGCGCTCTCGATTTACGATGTACATGGAAGACCTTGATTTTGCCCGGGAACGGCGGGCTGCTCGCCGGCCCCGCACCATCATTTCGCCTCTACGGCACAGCCGCAGGCACTTCCCAAATCATCCCCGGCCGGGCCGGCCGGTCTACCTTCGCCTTCGCGATGAAGGCGCATCGTCATTCGACCGAATGCAGGAAAAGGTTGGTCAAACCTTCGTGATCATCAGGATTACGAGCCGCAGATCATCGATCCGCGCAGCCGGATCGTCACGTTGCGACGGGTGATGATCAGCACCGCGTCGGTAGTGACCGTTTCGTAACCCATCGCCCGAATCCGGGCGGTATCCACGACTCGCATGGTCAGGTCATCGGCCCGCCAAGCGTCATGGGTGAACGGGAAAAGGGGCTTTGCATCGCGTCGTGGTTTTAGGATGACGATGCGACCGCCGACTTTGGTCATCGCCGTGTTACCGGCAGCGACGAATTGGATCGGTCCGCCCCGACGCGGCGACCAGTAGCAACCGGTCCCGTCGAGTTTGGCCGACCGCCAGTCGGCCATCGTCGTTGCCTCCAGCACGACCGGTCGAGGTGCGGCAGCCACTGTGACGGTGGGTATCAATGCCGCGACTATGCGCAGCGTCAGCCGATACCTCATGCGTCCACCTCAATGATGCTGCGCTCGCCCATGATCCGGTGCGAGCGGGCGACCTGCGCGCCCAGTGCCCGCTGCACCAGCCAGAAAAGGGTGGCGGTCGCCGCCTGCGGCCATTCCCCCGCTAGCCAGCGGTCGATACGGAACTGGGCTGCAACAAGGCCGATGGCGAAAGCGATGCCAGCCCACCACATCGCCAGCCGTGCGGCGAGATAGACGCCGTCGACGATCCATAGCCGGAAGCGCGACGCCGCCGGATTCCAGATCGCCCAACCGAACAACACCAGCGGTGCTGCTGCGCCGCCGCCGTAGGCGATCGCCGGGTCGAGGTTCGCCGCCACCAGACGATAGGCGAGGAACGCGACCCCGCCCAGCAGCAGCGCTGCGCCCGCCGCGCGGAAGAACCCGATCCGCCCGAGCACATCGCCGAGGATCATGCCGATGAGGTAGGGCATGTGCCGCTCCGCTTAAAAATGAGGTGCCGACCGCGCCGAGCCGGGCAGTCACCGCCCGGTCGACCAGCGCGCGGGCTTCACGGTCCGCCGCGCTGCTTGGCGACAGCGTCAGGTGCATCCCGGTCGAGTCCACCTCGAGCGACATCGTCTCGCCGTCCTTGCCCTGCGGTGCGATCAGTACCCGTTGGCGCGGGCCATAGATCGACGGGCCGTAGCGAGCGATCACCTCAGCGCGAATTTGCTCGTGACTGCGGCCAGCTTGCGGCGCCCGATATTGGACCAGACCAACCCGGCCACCGTCCGGCGTCGGGGTGATATTGAGCGAGACGCTCTCTTCGCCCTTGTCGGCGCTATAGCTATACACGCCGGATCTTGCGGAGTTCGGCGGCATCTGATCGCGCCGTCGGGCAACCGCGTCCGCTACGACCTCTGCCCAGCTGTCGCCAGGATTGGCACGCACTGTCCAACCCGTCCGCTGCAGCAGCGCCACTGCGTCGGCCGTCTTCATGCCGGGGCGGATGCCGGCAATGTCGAGCGTCTTGGCCGGCTTGGGTGCCGTCTTCACCGGCTGTGCCACGCTCGGTACGCTGACCGTACCGCCTATCACCAGCAACATCATTGTCGGGATCGCCATCGTTCTGATCATCGTCATCTTCCTCGTTCGTTGGATGCGCGACATCGTTCGCCGGGAAGCCGTGCCGACGTCGCAAATTTTAGTGGTCTTCGACTTGGTCGCCGACTGGCGGCGTCAGCCCGCAGGCGGGGCGCGTGCGGCGAGGTGGCAGGTCATCGCAGCACCAGCGTCACGTATCCCGCCGTGTCGGTCGCACCTGCGACATGGCCGGCATCGAAAGCGCGGGCGATGCCGAAGCGCAGCGACGACATCGGCGACAGTGCCGCCGACCAGCCGAGCTCCACATCCAGTTCACGCGCTTTTGGCACCAGATCGACCCTCGCCATTTGGGTTGCCAGCGCCCCCGACATCAGGTCGTAGGTCACCGGTACCAGCATAGTGGCGCGCGCGCGTTCAACACGAAGGGGTGAGGACAGACCGAGCGTCGCCATACCACCGAGCAGACCGCGCGAGCCTTCGACCGCGAAGGCAGTGCTAAACACTGGCTCGTCGAAGCGCATCAGGGCAGATCCGCCTGAAACGCGGGTGGTAGCAGCCGTCGACCGCACCGAAAGCGCCACCCCGGCAATGGTGCGTCGCATCGTCAGCGTCGCGATTGTCGTCGTGGCACCCGCCAGCCCGAGGTCTAGGCCGCCGCTCATTCCCAGCGCCCGGCCATGCTCGGCAAGGTTGGTCAGCTCCATGCCGATCCCAAGTGGCGTCGTCACCGCGATAGTGCGCTGCCCGGTACGACGATCACGCGAGATGCCTGACGCGAACGACGCCGACCAGCCCCCGCTGGCCCAACTCGATGACATGCCGACCGGTGTCGCACCGATCCCGCGCAACGGTGCTCCGGCAAGGGAGGCACTTTGGCCGATCGCCACGTTCGCGCCCAGCGTGACCGTCTGCCCCGGTACCGGATAAAAAGAGGCAAAAGCCGGACGGTTTGATCGCGCGCCCTGCCAGTAACCGGTAGTCGTGGCCGGCGATACGAAGCCGAACCTTGCGTCGGTGGTACTGGGCATCAGCCAAGGCGGATCGACCGGCGTCAGCATCGCACCGGCCAAAAGGCCAGAACTCTGCGCACGGATGCCGGATGTACCCGTCATTTGGAAGTTGCGGCCATAACGGTCGAGGACTGTCATACCAGCAACCTTCTCGCCCAACGCCGCCGCACCGGCGGCACCGCCGAACGGACCCGATACGCTGAGCGACGAATAACGCGCCAGTACGGACTGTGCGGCAGCGAAGGAGCTGGCCGGTGCCTGTGCCTGCATCGCCTTCTCGACATTGAGCAGGCCAGCGCCGAATTTTTCGTCGACACCTGCCGCACCAAGATCGGTAGCAGTGTCGAGCAGGATGCGGCTGATTTCCTTGCCGCCCAGTTGCGGCCAATATTGCTTGAGCAGCGCCGCCGCACCGGCGATCGCAGGAGCGGCGAAGCTGTTGCCAGTCACCGTGGTAGCTTCGCCGTCCTTGCCAACGGCCGCCACATCCGCCGCGACCACGGCGAGCATACGGTCCGCGAGCGGCCCCGGCGTGCCGTTACCCGAGGGCGGCTGTAGGTTTTTGTCGACGCGAATGCCGAACAGGAACCAGTCTTTGTTGGCCAGATCGCTGCCGACCATGGTCTCCGCAATCTGTCCGCTGAAACTGTTATCGTCGACGAAGTTGGAAACGGACTGGACCACCAGCTTGTTCTGCGTCCGCACCAGATCCATCGCCGCCCGCTGGTCGATCGCGGCCTGACCTGTGGAAGAGCCGTTAAGGCTCATCGAGATGACGAACGCGCCCTTGTTCACCGCGTAGGTAACTGCCGGACCAATCAGGGCGGAATTCGGTCCGCCGCCCTGTGGCACGGGCCCCGACGTCTCCGTGACGTTCGTCATGTCGGGGCCGGCGATCTTGAGCGCCAGCAGCGTCGCGTCAGGCGCCACACCCTGCATGCCGCGACCGTCACGAGCGGCGAGCGCGATGGCTGCGGTCTCCGTACCATGGCCATCGACGTCCTTCAGATCGAACCGCACCGTCTCGGCCGGGCAGGTCCGGCAGCGGGCAATCTTCTGATCGAAGCTGGTGCTGTCCGGCGAAATCCGGCCAGCAAATTCCGATCCGGTTGTATCGATGCCGGTATCGACGATGGCAATCGTCACGCCCTTGCCGGTGATGCCTTTGTCATAGGCATAGGTGGCCTTCATCGCCGCAACGCCGGCCGATGCCTTGTACTCTACACTGTCCGCTGCCGTCGGCGGCGGTGTGGGCGCTGGCGTAGGTGTGGGAGCCGGCGCCCCGGTCGGGGGCGCGTTGCTGCCGGGCGAATTGACGCCACCGCCCCCACCGCATGCAGCCAGCAGCATCGTTGCGGTTACCACCGCCGTATTTCTGATAATGGTCGACCGCTTGTCCCGGCCCTTTTTCATCGCACCCACGACCGAACCCCCGTTCGCGTCGGTGCCGACAGGCTTTCCCAGCCGGCGGCACCGCCCCACATTGACGAGGCGGTGCCGGCCCGTGAGCCGGAGATTGACAACCTGCGGTAAGACAGGCGCGAGCGTCTTTAGGCCCCGAAGAGCCCTGGACATGCACGCCCGCTCCCCGGCCGAAACTGGTTCGGGCCGGGCATACGGCTACTTACCGACGAGGTTGTCACGCCTCGGTCCGCCTGCTGGCGAACAGGCCGACTCTATCCCGAGCAGGTTAACAATCTCAAGCGACGATCGTAGCGCCAGACGTGATCGCAAACAAAATGGTCGGCCAAGATCACCGTTCGTGTTCAGCCTTTTGCGAGGCAACCCGTGTCCTGTCCTCATCGCCCCCCATCAGTCGAGCGGGTATAGGCCTGGTGTATCGGACTCGCAGCGCATCAAAGGGCCGATCGTCCGTGCAGCGGATGGCTTTACTGTGTAGCGCAGCCACCATTCGATTGGCCGGAGCATGTTGGCGAGCAGTCGGACGCGGTTGTGGCGCGGACCGATCAAAAAAGAAGGGCATCGCAAGGCTTTCGGCAACAGGATCACCGCCCGGTCGGGTGGGATCATGCTGCCCGTGCTTTCTCTCGCGAAGCAGGTTCGCGTTGCTGCCGCGCCTTTTCGGGCGTCTTACCGCCCGTGATCGTCACGGCCTTGGCCGGACACCGTCCCGTCACTTGTATCGGCGCGTCCCTTCGGCCAAGCCGGCGGGCGTGCCCCATACTGGGCAGTATCCTCCGCTTGCTCCCACAATCCTCGCCTGGTCCCTGGGTCACGGTGACCCGGGGCTTGTCCGGACGTTAAGGTCGCCGCGATGCCTGTGGTATCGGTCAGGCGATCGGCTGGTGCGCCTCGCACTTCGAGATGAACCGGGCCTCCTCGCCGAACGTCATCCCGCCGAAGGTCTGGCAGAACGCCCGCGGCGTCTCGCGGTCGATCATCCACACCGACTGCGCGCAGGACGCGCAAGCCGGCCAGCCCTGCCGGGGATCGGATACCGGCGCGTCGGTGAGGAAGCGCTTGATCATGGGTTCTGTCATGTCGTTTACGTCCGGGCTCGTTGCTGAGCCGACCGTTTTGGCCGAGGCCCACTGCTGCGGTCGTCAACTCACCCAAGCTAATCGATGCATTCGCAATCTCGCGGGCGAACAGGTCAGCCAGTGCTTCCTGCACGCGTGGATCGGCCATGTGCTGGGCCAATACCTTTCTTTCGGTGATGGGCAGAACCGCTATGTCGGCCACGAACAGTCCGTTGGCGTCGCGCCGTATCGCCTTGGCCTTGCGCTTCAGTGAAGCCAGAGCCTTGTCGACCATAGCCAGCGCGATCGTCTGCGCAGCCTGTTCGGCCTTCGCCAACTCGGCATATGCCGTTGCAGCACTACGAATAGCAGCCGCGGGGTCAGAGTCGCCGGCGGCCGTCACTGTATTGTTATTCTCGGTTGCCGTGTCGGAAATAAGCTCTTCCATCACCGGCATTCGCTGCCGGGCTTGTGTGACGTCGGTATGGATCTGCTGGATAGTCTCGTCCGCGTGCATAGCGATGGCGTCCAGGCGTTTGATGGTGCCAGCACGATCATCGATACGGGTAATCCCACTTATCGACACTGGGATATCCGTCGCCGCTAAGTGGCGACGAGCTTGCACTTCGCGCCGCGCCGACTCTAGGTGGAGATCAGCATTCGCCGTTGAACGACCAACGATGTCATAGGCGCGATCGAGCGCCTCTCTGACCTTGCCGAGACGTTCTGTGGGCGTGATGATCTCCACGGCGTCGTGGCCAAGTGCGATGGACGCCGCGGCAAGATGGCGCATCACCTTCCGGCGTGCCGCATCCAGTCGGTCCGCGACATCGAGCAGCGTCTGCCGCACCCATCGCGTATGGGCCTGCAATGCCACCAAGCGTGCGTGACAATCCTCAAGCGCGGCCAACCGCCGCGCCAACGCGGTTTCCTGCTGCCCGACCTTGCCGCGTTCCGGCGGCGCCATACCGCGCTCGCGGTTGGACAATGGCGTGTAGCGCTTGGCAATACCGGCTTCCCGCAACGTCTGGTTGATTGCGACCACCACGGCGCAACGGCGCTGCATGATCCCGGCCGGCGTATTGATCTCGGTCCGCTTGGCGGTGGCGAAATCCCATTCATAGGGCGCGATCCGCTGGCACGGCCGCATCGAGTAGACCAAGTGCAAGTGGAAATTGCGCTGGTCGCCTGCCGCATCGGGCAAGTGGATCCCGATGGTATAGGCCAGCCCCAACGTTTCCAGCCGGTGACAGATGCGCTCGGCTGCCCGCCGCCGTTGCACGGCAGTCAGTTCGGCCGGCAACGCGATGACCTCGACGATGTAGACGGTGGCATTGGCACGGTCGTGCTTTTCCAGCGCCTCCGACGCGCGATAATGGGCAACGAGTTCGTTGCGGTCGGCGGCGATGTTCGACCACCAGCCCAGTTCCCCATCCTCCAGCGCATCTTCGCGAACCGAATAGAGTGCGGCGCGCTCCGCCTCACCGGCACGCCATCGCCGTCCCTTCTTCGACCCGAAGCCGCGCGGGGTGAAGGAATAGTGGATCGCGTGGCGACCATCGGGACCACGGGCGTCGGTCAGTCCCGTCGTCCCCTTCAGCATCTGCTCGACGCCACGCGTAAACAACCGGCGCGGCGTGCGTGATCCCGTCCGTGGGCGGTCGGCGTCAGCGACCCTGATCCGCAGGCGTCGCTTCAGGAACGCGTCTGCCTCCTGGTCCGTGATCGCCTTGCGTCGACGTCGCACGCCTTCCGCGATCCGCTCGTCACGCTCGGCCGCGCGCTTCCGGCGACTCGACAGGTTCCGCGCGCTACGTGCATCGGCAAGCGCGGCGGAAACATCCGCCGATCGCGCCTTCAACACCGCATAGTCGATCGTCACCCGCCTTGCCCTTCGTGTCGGATGAGGGGGTGGGCGCGTCGTTTGTCTGCCTCTGGCAGAACAAACCTTTATCGCGCACCACCCCCTCTACCTCCCACCTTCTGACACCGTTCTGCCTTTGGGTGCCTCCACCGACCCTGGGCAAAAGTCGGATGGTGGCTTGGTCGTTTTACCGGGGGTGGGTTGAGGCGCGCAGCGCGTCGGCTCGGCATCGCTTGCGGGCATGGACCCAGTCACCACCACCCCTTCTGATCGGTTGCAGGCGATCGCCGACGACCTTGCGGCGACCGAGCAAAGGATCGCCGACACGCTCGCCATCGTCGCCGAAAGCGCCGCTGAGCTTCGGCGTCAGTACCGCGCGGCGGACAAGCGGCGTGGCGGCCCCGGCTCGGCTGACGCTCGCAAATATGCGCTCGGCTCCACCCTCGTCATGGTGGGGCTGGACGGCATCAGCGACACCGCGCTCCTCGGGCTGTTCGCACATCCAGAGCGTATGGCGCGCTGGATGACCACCGCCATTGCGGCAGGCGCGGGACCGATGATCGGTGACATCATCAGCTCGATCTTCGCTGATCCCACTCGGCTGGCCTGGTGCGATCAGTGGGGGCGTATCCTGCAGTGGCGCCGCCGCAAGGCTCTCTACGACCAGGAGGTCGAGCGCTTCCTCAAGACCGGGCCAATCGATCCGAAGGCATCGTGGCGGACCCAGCCGATCAGCATTGGCCAAGCTGGGCTCGTCGCCACCCTTTGCGAGCTTCTCGCCGTGCCGGGCCCCGATCTCAAGAACCGCGGCGAGGCCTTCGAATGGCTCCGCCTGCACAATGGCAACCCGACTTACTGGTGCGAGCCTTCGCTCCCACCCAACCTGGAGGACGACAATGGATGACATGACCACGATCGACGCGGGTATCGCCGCGTACAAGCGGCTCACCGAGGAGTATGACGAGGCGGTCGCGCGTTTCGATGCCGAATTCAACGCGGGCGGCACCGGCTATGAGGCCTTCGCGAACATGGCCGCACTCAGCGAAAAGCTCGCCCAGGCAGCCGTCGCATTGAAGGGCCGTATCGACGCGGCGCAGCGTGCCCTGTGAAGCCGACCTATCGCAATCACCTCGAGGCTAACGGCCGCAAGACCGATGCGCCGAGCCTGCTCGGCGGCGTGCTGGCAAGCGACGGCGATCTCGTCGGCTTGGTCCGCGACATGCACGCACGGATCTATTCCGGTGGCGTCGCCCAGGACCGGTTCGACCGCCTCCTTTTCAGCCCGTCGACCACCGACATTCGCACGCTGCCGCCTGCAATCCTCGATGCCAAGGAAGCATTGGTCCCGCTGGACCTCATCCCGACGACCCAGGACGATCTCGAGCACTTTCTGAAGCGCATGATGGTAGCGACGGGGCTAGAGTTCGAACCCCATGAACTGGTCGGAGATTGGTTCGGAGATGGGTCGCCCGGACGCGCCTTCGACGACCACGTCAAGCGGCTTTGGCAGCTGAGTGCCGAGAAGCCCGGTCTTTACACTGCGCTGGTCGGCGGGCGTTTCGGGTCTGTCGTCCGTCATCTCCAGCAGAGCCACGCGGTGACCGACGCGACGAAGCGCCTGCGCGACCTGCTGGTTGGGCAAGCGCTGATCTGGTGCGCCCATGACGTCCAACTGGTCAGTGCACGGCTGACCAAGACGCCGGACTATGGCTTTCTGCTTCCGGGCAACCGCTCACTCGAGGGTTCGCTCAACGACCTGCGCGATCGCCGGGTCGCGCTCGACACGGTGATCGACCTGTTCTTCGGTTCGGGCGAATGGCGCAATCACGAGATTGAGCCAGCCTGGTCGGGCGTCAACATGTCGCTCACCCAGCACACCGATCCCATCATCCGACGCACCGCCAAGCATGTCGGACGGGCTGATCAGAATGTTGAAACCAGACTGTCGCCGACCGATGTCGCCGCCATGATGCAGCGGATCGCGGCGCAGCTTCGCGCCGATCCGTTCCTGGCCCGTACGGCAACGCCCCGAACCGGCAATGTCGAGGCCAAGGCCTATGCCATCGAGTGGTATGGCTTGCCGCGATTGGCCGCCATGAGCGTCGCCATCCGCCGCCTGATCCAGGCCGAGCAGCAGCTGCCCGCCATGATCGATGCAGTGATCGCCGGAAAGGCGTCACCTGCGATGACGATCCTGCGGCCGTTGCCCACCTATTGCCGCGCCAAGCTGCGCCGCTTGTCTGTCGCGCGACAGGTTGGACTGCTCGCCTTCTATCGCCGCACCGTTTTGGCCGATGGCAATCGCAACTCTACGAATCCGTGGAAGGCCATCGAGGCGTCCCGAGACTTTCTGCGCAAGCGAGGACTGCGCGGTTCGGGCGATCATCACGGTCCGGCAGGCGACTCGCGCCGGGCCTTCTACCTTCTCGACGTCATACCCGAGCATAGGGTTGCGATTGGCTGACAGGCTTTGCAGGTTCCGATTGGCAAGAAGATCCAGTTCCGGCCATATCGTGGCCAGTTTTCAGCGCTTCAGCTTCTGCCATACGTTTATGTTGGCAACGGAGGAGGTGCTAAGCGCTGGCTCCAGCCCGCTGCCCGGCTGCCGTTCGCGAAAAGGATATTAAACGCACACCCCGCCTCCGATAAGGGCTGATCCAGCCACCGCGTGGCACTGGAAGAAAACCAGAGGTGCAATGACGACCGATCCGGCCTGGCTGAAGTCGATGGCGAATGGCGCGCTGAGCGAGGCGCGCGTGCGCGCACTGCTGCTCGAGCGGTTCACTGTGCTCCACCCGTTCAGTCGACACTAACGGCGCGGACTTCCTGGTCGAGCTCAGGGGCGGCGGCCGGTTCAGCGACGAGCTCGCGCCGCGGTTGGGCATCGTCCAGGCGAAGTTTGCGCAGGACGACGCAACCTCGCACGACATCGCGCCTGCCTACGCGACGGATGACGGCACACCTATCGAAGAGTTCTTCGTGCTGGTCACCGTCGGCAACGAGGACTCGATTACGTACCACCTGCTGACGGGATCGGACGTGAGCGCCCTGCCGCGCGTCCGGCGGAAGGGGAAGGAGATGCACGTCCTCTCCGCCAAGGACCGAAAGCCATTCCGCGAGCGGAAGGTGTCCGGCATCCTGGACCGCATCGAGCGCAGCCTGCAGAGCCGCACCGAGGCCCAGAACGAGCGCTTCCTGCGGTCTGTCAACTTTCCGGACTTCGAGCTCAGGCGCGGGGCCTTGGCGGCGACCTGGCTTCTGCCGATCCCCAATGAGCACGGCTACATACCAGACATAGTCTACCGGCTCCGGGTCGAGCTGCGGAGCCAGTTGTACGCCTTTGACAGCATCGTCGACGCGATCAGCAGGCTGATCAAGGCCACCAACGCCACCGACTGCGTGACGGCACTCGACGACTTACTGGCCGACCGATCGGTGAAGGCGCAAGCGCCTGGAGCACGGATTCGCTTCGAGCTGTCGCGGGTTGAGGAGGAGCGGGCCCAGCTGGCGCAAGCCGTCCGCACGCACAGCGCGCGCACGAAGGCGCTGAGAAAAGCTAGGCTGATGGACACGTTCCTGGAAGTCGCAGCCGCGATACTGCAGGCCCACCTCGACTTCATCGACGCGCATGACGAGCCGGAATTGGTGCGCATCGACGGGACGACGCAGCGGCTCTCTGACAAGCATGCTCTCACGCGGGTCACCCACGATCCGGTGACGGGGGTGCCGACAGGAGCCACAACGACGCTGGTTCCCGCCGGCACGGTGATAGTGGCCGCTCCCCACACGTTAGAGCGAAGCCGTGAACTCTGTCGGTTCGGCTTTGAAGGCGGGGCCACTACTTGGCGGGAGCTCGACAGGCTGCTGCATGAGCTGATGGCCGATCACTACCGACTGCTATTTCCGGCGGAGGTCGTGGGCACTCCCGTCCTTCCCGTCATCATGGCCGAATGAGCAACCGCGGGTCAGGTCGCGATTGTCTACCGGCATCATTGCCGCCTCAAGACCTATCCCTATCTTGGCAGGATTGCCATTAGGCTTGGAGGCCAGTCATGATTACCGCGATGATGCAATCTATCCACGATATGCCGGACGATCGTAAGGACGGCCGCCTTCTGTACGTCAGCGACGGCGTTCGTCATTATCTTGCGCGCTGGTCGCCTGGACGCGAGCCGTCCGGCGGTCGGTTCTGGTGCTATGATGGCGGACCGTGCGATCTTTACCTATCTCCTATGCATTACTGGGCGGATGTCATCGAAGGCGTTGAGCTTGTTTCTAACGATGTCCATCAGTAGCGCGGCAATGGAAGCAAAATGACGGAAGAACGGCAACGCTGACCCATATGCAGACCCTCAGAGTGATGTCGTCGCTTCCGACAACCGGACGTTCGTTCATTGTAGGCTGACGGCTTATATGTGCCCTGTGCAGGCGCAAATAGTCGGTGATCGCACGTCTGCTTGGTACCAGCCTCTGATGCTCCGTCGCGGAAGGACGCACGTCGGGTATCTCTCGCGCGGGCTCAGTAGCGCAATGCAGCATCCGCCGGTGCAGGCCATCAGCGGCGAAACCGATGGTCGGGACGCTCTTGGCTGCAACGAAATACATGATAATCAAGTGACTTTCGCGGCTGGGGCTGCCGCAGCAGGGGGCATAAATGAGCGTAACCATCCACCAAATTCACATCGAGAATTTTCGCTCCATTCAGCGCCTAACTATACCTGCGGACAGACTCTCCGTCTTTGTGGGCAAGAACGATAGCGGTAAGTCGAACATCCTCCGAGCCCTTAATCTATTCTTCAACGACGTGACGAACCCTGGCAAGCCTTTTAACTTTGAGGACGACTACAACCTATTTGTGCCTGAGCGAGCCAAGACGGCGAAGGAGGTAGTCGTTCGTCTCGAGCTCAATATACCCGCCTCGTACCACTCAACAAATGGCGAGATCGTCGCTTGGGAGAAGCGCTGGCGAAGTGGCGGACTGCACCTAGACCGTTACTGGGGTTATCGCCTATCGACAAACCGCCGCGGGCGGGAAATTCGGACGCATGTCGACATACCGGAAAGGTCAAATGCGCACGGCCTGCTCAGGCAAATCGAATTTGAATATGTGCCCGCTATTAAGGATTCGAGCTACTTCGATGACCTCCGCGGACGAATCTACAGCATCATCGCCGAAGTCGCGACGCGGACCTTCCGGACCTCCAGCACCGCGTTTGAGGACTCTATCGGAGAGCATTTGGCCGATCTAACCACGGGTATCGGCAACAGTCTCGGCTTCGAAACCCGCCTTGCGCTGCCGCGTGATCTCAGCCACATCTTCCAACGGCTCGATTTCCTGAGAGCCCAACCGGAAATTAGGTTGAGCGATTTCAGCCAGTTGTGATTCACCGAGGGTTGCGAAGACCACGGGGATCATATGGGCTGGACCGAAACCGCTCGCCGCGAGCATGACAGAAGAAGGCTGC
>NZ_JASCXF010000029.1:0-60011 GCF_030062225.1 Sphingomonas sp. 2R-10 | reverse complement strand
GGCCCCCCGCCGAATGAAGCTGCTCGGGCCTGACGACGACCGGGCCGAACGCGTCCTGACGCGCAAGGTGGTTCTTAGCATTCTCGCCGGGTCGCTGATGACGCTGATCCCGGTGATCGCGACGGTGCCGTTCCTGCCGCCGTGCGGGTTGCTGATGTTCCTCGCATGGCGACTGTTGCGCCCCGGCACGCTGCCCGTCTGGGCCGCGGCACCGCTTGGCCTGTTCGACGACCTCGTCAGCGGCCAGCCGCTGGGCAGCGCCATGCTGTTGTGGCAGGTTTGTTCGCTGATGCTCGATCTGGTCGATACCCGCCTGTTCGCGCGCGACTTCTGGCAGGACTGGCTGCTGGCGGGCGGCGCAGTCGCCCTGTGCCTGTTCGCCGGGCGCGTGTTCGCCACCGGCCTGTCGGCCCATGTCGATACCGTGCTTTTGTTCCAGACATTCGTGTCGGTGGCGTTGTTTCCGGCGGCCACGCGGCTATGTACGGCGCTTGCGGGCCGCGAGGATGAATGAGCAGGATCGTCACCGAAGCCGCACAGGCTTTCAGCTTCTCCCGGCGGGCGATGGTGCTGGGGGGCGCGCAGGTGGCGGTGGGCGTCGTCCTTGCCGGCCGCATGGCATGGCTGTCGGTCGCCGAGAACGAGCGCTATAATCTCCTGGCCGAAAGCAACCGCGTCAACCTGACCATGATTCCGCCGCGCCGCGGCTGGATCATCGATCGCAACGGCGCGCCGATTGCCAACAACCGTACCGATTTTCGCGTCGACCTGATCCCCGACCGGCTGGAGGATCGTGACCGCGTGCTGGGCGAACTGCGCCAGCTGCTGGCGCTGACGCCCGAGGACATGGCGCGTATCCAGACCGACCTGAAGCGCGCCGGCAACTTCACCCCCGTCCAGGTCGCGGAGAATCTCGACTGGGAGCGTTTCGCCGCGGTCAGCGTCCGTCTGCCCGAGCTTCCGGGGGTACAGCCGACGCGCGGCTTCTCGCGCAGCTATCCGCCGGGTGCCGCCGTCGCGCATCTGACCGGCTATGTCGGTGCCGCCACCGCCGAACAGTTCAAGGAGACGCGCGACCCGCTGATGGTCACTCCGGGGTTCAAGCTCGGCAAGGACGGCCTCGAAAAGGTGCTGGAACCGCAACTGCGCGGGACCGCCGGCGCCAAGCGGGTCGAAGTCACCGCCCGGGGACAGATCGTCCGCGAACTGGAAACCCGCCCCGACCGGCAGGGACGCAACGTCCGCCTGACGATCGACCTGGGGTTGCAGGAATTTGCCGCCCGCCGCTTCGGCCCCAATTCGGGCTCGGCGGTGGTGATGGATGCGGTTACCGGCGACGTGCTGGCGATGGTGTCGATGCCCGCCTACGATCCCAACAGCTTTTCCGACGGCATCGGCCGGCTGGAATGGAAGATGCTGTCGAGCGACGACCATATCCCGTTGATGAACAAGACCCTGCAGGGGCTGTATCCGCCGGGATCGACGGTCAAGCCGATGCACGCGCTGGCGATCCTGCGCGCCGGGATCGATCCGCATCGCCGCGTCAACTGCTCGGGCGTGCTCCAGGTCGGCACCGGCCGTTTCCATTGCCACAAGCGGGGCGGCCATGGTCCGCTCGACATGGTCGGCGCGGTCGCTCAGAGCTGCGACATCTATTTCTACACCATGGCGCGCGAACTGGGCTACGACACCTTCGCCACCACCGTTCGGCAGATGGGGCTGGGACAGAAATTCGAACTTCCGTTCCAGTCGCAACGGTATGGCACGGTGCCGGATAGCGCGTGGAAGCTGCGGAAATACAAACAGAGATGGACCGTAGCCGACTCGGTCAACGCCTCGATCGGCCAGGGCTATGTCCTGACCAATCCGCTCCAGCTGGCAGTCATGGCCGCTAGGCTGGCGCAGGGGCGCGAGGTCGTGCCGCGACTGCTGCTCGACAAGCCGCACACCCCCGCCCCGTCGATGGGCATCGACCCGGCGATGCTGGAAACGGTGCACAAGGCGACCTGGGCGGTGGTTAATGGCGGCGGCACCGGCGGACGCTCGCGATTCCAGGGGCTGCCCGGCATCGAACTGGCCGGCAAGACCGGCACGGCGCAGGTCCGTCGCATCACCATGGCCGAACGCCGCACCGGCGTACTGGGCGATGGTGCCATCCCGTTCCGGATGCGCGACCATTCGCTGTTCATCGGCTATGCGCCCGCTGCCGCACCGCGCTACGCCGTGTCGGTCGTGCTCGAACATTCCGGCCATATCTACACTGCGGCACCGATCGCCAGCGACATCCTGTCGTGGCTGTTCGATCGCGACAAGGCGATGGCGCGGCTCGAACCGCTGGAGCGCGAATGGGGCGGCGACGTACAGACGCGCATGGCCACACAGTGGCGCGCGTTCCAAGCGGAACAGGCAGCACCCGTCGCCACGGTCCCCGCGACTCCGGCCGATGTCGAGAGCGCGACCAGCAACGTCGTCGACAGTGCGGCGAACCAGAGCCAGCCCGACCCCGCGGTCGCCCAATCCAACATCACCGACCGGACCGAATGAAGCGCATCCATCAGACGACGTCGCAAGGGCTGGGCTTCGTTCCCGCCCCGCTCGCAAGGCTTCCGTGGCGGGTGCTGTTCCTGCTGCTCGCGATCGGCGGGTTCGGGCTGGTGGTGCTGTTCTCCGCCGCCGGGGGCAGCGTACAGCCCTGGGCGTCGCGTCAGGGTATCGCCTTCGCCATCTTCCTGCTCGCCGCCATCGGCATCTCGCGCGTGCCGATGAGCTTCTGGCAGGGCGTCGCCCTGCCCGCCTACGCGGTCATCGCCGTGTTGCTGGTGCTGGTCGAGCTGGCCGGCGCGGTGCGCGGCGGATCGCAACGCTGGCTCGACCTCGGCTTTATCCGCGTCCAGCCCTCCGAATTCATGAAACCGGCGATCGTGCTGGCGCTCGCCCGCTTCTACGATCTGCTCCCGGCGGGGGAGATTCGCCGGTTCGGCGCGGTCTGGCCGGCGGCGGCGATGCTTGGCATACCCGTCGTGCTGGTCATGCTGCAGCCCGATCTCGGCACCGCGTTGATGATTACCGCGGGCGGGCTGACCGTCATGTTCCTCGCCGGCCTGCCGATCCGCCTGTTCCTCGGCGGCGCGCTTGGCCTCGCCATCGCCGCGCCGCTCGCCTTCAACTTCCTGCTGCACGAATATCAGCGCAACCGCGTGCTGATATTCCTCAACCCCGAAAGCGACCCGCTGGGCACCGGCTATCATATCAGCCAGTCCAAGATCGCGATCGGATCCGGCGGCATCTTCGGCAAGGGGTTCCTGAACGGCACGCAGAGCCATCTCGACTATCTGCCGGAGGGACATACCGACTTCGTGTTCGCGACCATGGCGGAGGAATGGGGACTGGCCGGCGGCCTCCTGCTCATCACCGCGTTCATCCTGCTGGTCCGCTGGGGCGTGGGCGTCGGCGTGCGGGCCGAAAGCCGCTTCTCCAAGCTTGTCGCCGGGGGCCTCGCGACGACCATCTTCTTCTACGTCGCGATCAATCTCGCCATGGTCATGGGGCTGGCGCCAGTAGTGGGCATCCCGTTGCCGCTGGTCAGCTATGGCGGATCGGCGCAGATGACGGTGCTCGGCTGTATCGGCATCCTGATGGCGATCGACCGCGAAAATCGCGATCGCGTGCGGTTCTGAGCGCTATTTCCGCCGATCGGGAAAAATAGGGTTTGCTTAGCGGCAAAGGTTCGCTAAAGGCCCCGCTCCAACGGCGGATCGGCCCAGCCCGGCCCGCCCCATCGCCCAGGCGACGGACGCATAGCTCAGTTGGTAGAGCAGCTGACTCTTAATCAGCGGGTCCTTGGTTCGAGCCCAAGTGCGTCCACCACCTGTCCAGCGTATGGACGCATAGCTCAGTTGGTAGAGCAGCTGACTCTTAATCAGCGGGTCCTTGGTTCGAGCCCAAGTGCGTCCACCATGCCTTCCAGTCTTACTACCTTGATCCGGCGCCGCGGCTGTCGTTGCGTTGATCGTCCCCTTGCGTCGCAACGGCACCCTCGAGTTTGATCCATCCGCATGGGAACGTCACGCTGGCGAAGGCCGGGGTCTCCATCGGCTCCTGCTGCGTGCCATCGCCCGGATGACGCCCCCTTGCCATAGGGTGGATCAGACTCTGGCGAAGACTGCGCCCCCACGCGGCCCCCGCCGCGCACTACGGTCAAAAGACTACCGGCCTTCGCTGGAACCACGTCCGGTCATCTCCTCGAACACACGAAAAAAGGCGGCGACCCGTTGGGCCACCGCCTTTTCGCATTCTCCGCCATGGGCCGATGCGCCGAACGCACCGGCCCGGCCCGATCAGAAGCGGACCTTCACCGATCCGCGATAGGACTGGTTGCGGATGTCGCGTTCGATCGTGGTGTCCGCCGCCACCGAGAATTCTACGGTATCGCTGCCGAAGGCGAAACCGCCACCGACCTCACCCCAGTCGCGGTCGCGACTGGGCAGCGCGAACGCTACGCTCGGGCCGATGCCGTTGGCGAAGTTGGCGGTGAAGAATGCCGCGCGATCCTCGAACTCGCGGACATAATAGGCCGAAGCGAACGGACGGAAGCCACCGAACGCCCCGTCCAGCAATGCCCCGGCGCGCCCCTGCACGCTGGTATAGTTGTCCGCGTCGTAGCGCAGCGCCGGACCGCCGCCGGTTTCGACCGTCGGAGTGAAACCGATCTGGCTCGCCCGCACCGCGACGCGCGGGCCGATGTGCAGCCGGTCGGTCCCGAACAGGTAGCTCGCGCCGACTTCGGCCGACAGCGCCAATGCGTTGTCGCGGGCCCGCAGCGTGAACGGGGTAGCCCCCAGCGCCACGCTGCGCGTCGTGCGCGCCTGATAGACGCCCGCGCCGACCTGTGCGTCAATCGTCGCCCCCATCGCCGCCTGCGCCTTGCCGTACAGCGTGCCCTGGATCAGCTCGCCCTTCGCGGTCTGGCCGAACTGCTGCTGGCCATCGACATCGCTGTACGACAGGCCGAAGCCCAGCACCGCGCTGTCCGACAGCGCCTTTTCGAGGCCGCCGGCGATGTAGAAGCCATCGAACTCGTCGCGGCCGCCCATCGGCATCGCGCCCGGCATCGACGGTGCGCTGCCGCGGATATAGCCGCCCGCCAGGAACGCGCTGGCATCGTCGGGCAACACGCCTTCGCGGACCGAGGTAACCGCGCCGTCGGCCTGCGGTGCGACGCCCATCGACGGAGCCAGGACCGCGCCCATCACCACATCGTTGGGCCGCCCCATCACCGCCAGCGTACCGCCGAGCGGCTGCGCCGGATCGATCGCTGCCAGCCGCTCGCGATAGAAGCGGGCGACGTTATCCATCGCCGCGATGCCGATCGCGCGCTTCGTCGTCTCGCTGCGCGGGGCCAGCCCTTCCAGCGACGACTGGATCCCGGCCTGCGTCTGCAGGTCGAGGATGCCATACGCTTCCGAAACGGCGGCATAATTGCCGCGGTTCTGGTCGAGCAGCTGCGCATAGGCACGCTGCACCGGCGTGTTGGCCACGACCCCGGCATAGCTGCCCGCGTCGATCCGTGCGGTGACGCTGTTGGCGGTATAGCTCAGCACCGGCCGCAGGATGGCGCTGAGCGCACCCGGCGCCGCGAACCGGCCGCGGAGTTCGCCGGCGGTCGTCAGGATCGTGTAGCTGTCGTTGTAGCGGATGGTGCTGCCCGCGACCGGATTGAACAGCACCGATCCGCCGATGCTGGCCAGACCGTCGGTCGTGCCGTTGCGGACGACCGCGATCCGGTCCGACGCGCCGCCGCTGCCGATATCGATCGCCAGCTGCGTGCCCGACGCGAGGATCAGGTTGCCGCCGATGGTCAGCGTGCCGATCGTACCGATCGTCCCCGGCGCGATCGTGCCGCTGACGCTGGTCAGGAAGCGCGAATCGACCCGGCCCGCCCCGGTGAGCAGCCCGCCCAGCAGGAAATAGTCGCCACCGGTCCGCACGCGCCCGTCAACGATCGCCTGGCCGTTCAGCTGGTTGATCTCGATCAGGCTGGTCAGCGATCCGGCGCTGGTCACGTTCAGCCGAGCCGCGCTGTTGGCGATCGACAGGCGGTCGATCGTGGCGCTGGTGTCGAGCGTGGTCGTCCCCGCCGCGCCCAGCGTCACGTCGAAATAACGACCGACGATGCCGGATGCCTTTACCGGGTCGGTGTTGTTGGGGACGAAGTTGGTTGCCCCCGGCAAGCCGTTGGCAAGCGTCGCTGCCGCGCGCGCGACGGCCGCAGGGCCGGTGTCGACCGGATCGCGATCCACCGCCACGCCGTTCCGGTAATAGATGCCGGTCGCCAGATCCTTGCAGATCGAGCTGGTCGACGTATCGAAGCACAGCTGCCCGAAATCGCCGCCCGACCCGGCCTCACGCTGTCCGGCGGTGGTCGGCACGCCGTTCACCAGCTGGCCGCCCTGGATCACCTGATAGCTGGGATCGAGCTCGGTCTGCCAGTGCGTCGCGTCGGTCCACTTCGCATCGCCCGCCTTCGCGCTGACATAGCGATAGGGGTTCGATGCGACGATATAGTCCCAGTAGAGATAGAGCGGCTGATAGAAGGACGTCGTGCCGTAGGACGACGACGGCTGCGCATTGTAATAGCGCGTGCCGCCCGACAGCACGCCCAGCACCACCGGCTTGCTGAACGTCCGGTCGAGGATCAGCGGACCGCCCGAATCACCGCCGGCGGTGATGCCTTCCTTGGGAAGCGCGGTGTCCTTGAACAGGTTGAAATCGAACGGGCTGGCCGATGCCGTGCCGCGACGGGGATCGTCGAGGTCGGTCATGTACAGGTTCTGGTTCAGCGGACGCGACGTGTTACCGAACAGGAACAGGTCGACCTCGCTGAGCGACGTCAGCCCACCCAGATAATTTTCCGCCACGCGCCGACGATAGTCGATGCCGCCGGTATCGCCGGTCAGCCCGATGCCGTTGCGGCCATAGCCGGTGATCGTGACGTGATAGCCGGTGCCGGTCGTGCCGTTGATCGACGCGGGAGCGGGCAACGCCGAGAACAGCAGCGCCCATGCCGGGATTCCCACCGCGGGCGCGTCGAGCGTCGCGATCGCGACATCGGCCTGCAGGAAGCCGCGATTCTCGGGCGTCAGCGATTCGGTGAGGTACGAGACCTGGTTGACGTTGTAGAAGGCGTTGGCGGGCGTCGAACGGAACGCGGTGACGCCGGTGGTCGCATTGCCGAACAGCCAGTCGCGCACCCCGGGCAGGTTGTCCGCCTTGAACCCGAACGCCATCGGCGTGTTGCCGGCTTCGGTGCCATAGGCACTGGCGGCGCGGGTGTTCATGCAGTGCGCGGCGAGGATCACCATGCGCGGATTGACCAGCGTGCCGGTGCACAGGCCGAGCGAGCCACCGCCCTGGCTGATGAACATCTGTCCGACGCCGGTGATGTCGTTGGTGTCGCGCGCGGTGGTCGGCGTGCCCGGCGGATTGATGACGACCTGCGGTTCATGGATCGACGAACCGCCGGGAAGCACGCCGCCGGGCGCAACGCCGAACGGGCTGACGCTGACCGGGGCGGTGCTGACCGGCGCCGCCGATACCGGACCGGCATGGGGGGCATCGATCGATTCGACCGGGCGGTCCTGCGCATGCGCGGCGAACGGCATCACCGACGTCAGCAACGCGCAACGTACCAGTCGGCGGAATCCCCGCGAACGACCATCCAACATGCAAATCCCCTGTATCGACGGTTGGCCGCGATTGCGGCGAAGATGGTATTCTATGTCGCACCCGAACGGTGTCAATTCGCCGGTCGAATATCGATCCTCAATAAAGGCTGAAAGGCGAAGTTGTTGTAATCCGGCATCACTCGCGCAGACACGCCGATCGGCATCGCATGACGGATTCTCGCTTTCCCCCGCCGGAACAGCCGCCCCCTTCGTCACGGCGGACTTGCTGCTGGGCACGACTGCGATCGATGCGATCTACGGCTCGATCGGCTCCGGTCGCGGCAAGACGGACCCCGGAACATGTCGAAAGCTCTGCAAACGGCCTCGATCCGTACCCCGGCGAAGGCCGGTGCCCAGTTGGGGGGCATTGGCAAGATACGGAAAGGCCTTTCCGACTAAATCCCGGCCTTCGCCGGGGTACGGCGAGGCGTTGGCTCCGTTCGAGACTTTCGCAGAGGTCTCGATCAAGTCCGGGGTGACGACACAGGAGTGCCGGTCGATCGGTCGCGGGCAGGTGACCGAAAATTCATGCCGCGCTCACCGTCCCGCCCGCGCCGCGCCCCTAACCGGCGATGCAGGGTCGCGTCGTGCGGCCGTTCCAGCCCGAAGGTCGCCCGTGAGCAAACCCATCTTCTTCGATCCCACCGGCCGCCGCGGCGTCCGGGCGCGGCGCGGGGTCGCGTTTCTGATCGTCGCGGTGGTGCTGGCGGCGATCGCGTTCGCGACGACGCTGGTGCTGACCCCGCGCACGCTCGGCATGCCGTTGCCCTTCACCCGGCGGCATGGCGAAACCTTCGCCCCCCGTGGCGACGGGCTGGCGAAGCATGGCCGCTGGCTGCCGCGCAACAGCGCGCCGTCGCCCGGATCGCCGCTGACGATCGGTTTCTACGTGCCCGATGCCGAAGGCGGGCTGTCGGCGTTGCAGCGGCATATGGGCGGGCTCGACTGGGTCGTTCCGGCCTATGTGACCGTCGTCGGGCAACAAATGCACGCGGTGGACGATCCCCGGCTGACGCAGCTGCTCGCAACGACCGGGCATCCGCCGAAGCTGCTGCCGATGGTGCAGAACCTGACCGACAGGAACTGGGACGGCGCAGGCGCGGCACGGATGCTGGCCGACCCGCAGGCGCGCGCGGCCGTCGTCGCGCAGCTCGCCGGCTATGTCCGGGCGCACCGCGCCGGCGGGCTGGTGATGGATTATGAAAGCCTGCCTGCCGCCGCCGCGGCGCGGTATCCCGCATTTCTTGCGCAACTGCACGCGGCACTGCCCAGCGGTGCGGTGCTGGCGGTGACCGCGCCGGCGGGCGATTCCGACTGGCGGCTGGGCGATGTCGCACGCGCCGCCGACCGGGTGATCCTGATGGCCTATGACGAGCATTGGGAAAGCGGCGCTGCCGGGCCGATCGCGTCGCAGCCGTGGTTCGTGACCCAGGTCGAACAGGCGATGCGACAGGTCGGCCGCGACAAGCTGGTCGTGGCGCTGGGCGGCTATGCCTATGACTGGCACGACGGCGGCGCCGATGCGCAGTCGATTGAGGAAGCGTGGCTGGCAGCGCATGATTCGTCGGCACAGATCGGGTTCGATCGCGGCAGCGGCAATGCCGGTTTCGCCTATGACGACGAACGCGGCAGCCGCCATCAGGTGTGGATGCTCGACGCCGCGACCAGCTGGAACGAACTTGCCGCGCTGCGTCGCCTCGGCATCGATGACGTCGCGCTGTGGCGGCTGGGCAGCGAGGACGCCGGCATCTGGAACGACCTCGCCGCGTTCCGCACCCCGGATCGCGTGCCGCGCATCGACCGGCTGCAAAGCGCGGTCAATGTCGACGTCGAAGGATCGGGCGAGATATTGCGCATCACCAGCCGGCCGACCGACGGCCGCCGCGCGCTGCGTTTCGATACCGACGGCATGATCGCCGACGAACGCTATGCCGCGCTTCCCACCCCCTATGTCGTGCAGCGCGCCGGGGCGGCCGATCCGAGGGCGATCGCGCTGACCTTCGACGACGGCCCCGACGCGACCTGGACGCCGGCGATCCTCGACGTGCTGGAAAAGTCCAAGGTTCCCGGTACCTTCTTCGTCGTGGGTGAGAATGCGCTCGAACATCCCGGGCTGTTGCAGCGGATGGTGCGCGACGGCGACGAGATCGGCAACCACAGCTATACCCATCCCAACCTTGCCACCACCGGCGAGCGGACGACGAAGCTGGAGCTGAACGCGACCCAGCGGCTGATCGAGGCCTATACCGGACGGTCGACCACGCTGTTCCGCGCACCCTATTTCGGCGACGCCGAACCGACGACGATGGACGAGATCGCTCCGGCATTGCTGGCGCAGGATCTGGGCTATACCGTCGTCGGGCTGCACGTCGATCCCAACGACTGGCAGCGCCCCGGCACCGACGCGATCGTCCAGCAGGTCGTCCGGCAGATCGCGGATGTCAGCGCCGACAGCTCGCGCAACGTCGTGCTGCTGCACGATGGCGGCGGCAACCGGCAGCAGACGGTCGAGGCATTGCCGCGCGTGATCGCGATCCTGCGCGCGAAGGGATATCATTTCGTCACCGCGTCGCAGCTGGTCGGGGTGCCGCGTGCCGTCGCGATGCCGGCGGTGACCGGGCGCGACCTGCTGGCGGTGCGTACCGACGTCGCGATCTTCATCGTGCTGGCGGCGATCTCGGTCGCGCTGGCGTGGCTGTTCTACCTTGCCATCGGCCTCGGCATGGCGCGCGCCGTGCTGCTGGCGGCGCTGGCATGGTTCCAGTCGCGGCGGGAGCGGCCGACCCCGCCGGACCATCATCCCGGCGTCTCGGTCATCATCCCGGCGTATAACGAGGAACGGGTGATCGCCGATTCGGTCGCGCGGGTACTGGCCAGCGACTATCCCGGGTTGCAGGTGATCGTCGCCGACGACGGATCGAGGGACGCGACCAGCGCGGTGGTGCGCGAACGCTTCGTCGACGATCCGCGCGTCACGCTGCTGACGCTGGCCAATGGCGGCAAGGCGGCGGCGCTCAACCGCGCGCTGTTGCAGGCGCGGGGCGAGGTCATCATCGCGCTCGACGCCGATACCCAGTTCGAACCGGCGACGATCGCCCGGCTGGCGCGCTGGTTCGCCGACCCGGCGCTGGGCGCGGTCGCGGGCGATGCGCGGGTCGGCAACCGGGTGAATCTCGTCACGCGGTGGCAGGCGGTCGAGTATATCACCGCGCAGAATCTCGAACGCCGCGCGCTGGCCGGGTTCGACGCGATGACGGTGGTGCCGGGCGCGGTCGGGGCGTGGCGGCGCGCGGCGCTCGACGCGGTCGGCGGTTATCCGGAGGATACGCTGGCCGAGGATCAGGATTTGACCATAGCGATCCAGCGGGCCGGCTGGCGCGTCACCTACGACCCGAATGCGGTCGCATGGACCGAAGCGCCAGAGACGTTCCGGGCGCTTGCGAAGCAGCGCTATCGCTGGGCGTTCGGTACGCTGCAATGCCTGTGGAAGCATCGCCGCGTGCTGCGCACCGGCCGGCCCGCCGGCCTCGCGCGGATCGGCCTGCCGCAGGCGTGGCTGTTCCAGATCTTCTTCGCCGCGATCTCACCGCTGATCGACCTCGCGCTGCTGCTGTCGATCGTGGGCACGGCGGTGCGGGTGGCGCAGCATGGCTGGGCGCAGACCAGCGGCGATGTCGGGCAGATGGGGCTCTACTGGCTGTGCTTCACCGCGATCGACGTGGCGTGCGGCTGGGTCGCGTACCGGCTCGACGGGAACAAGGCGCGCTATCCCGCGCACCTGCTGGTCGCACAGCGGCTGGTGTACCGCCAGATCATGTACTGGGTGGTGCTGCGCGCGATCGCGTCGGCGATCGGCGGGTTCGTGGTCGGCTGGGGCAAGCTGGAGCGGACCGGGCGGGTGGCGGCGGCGTGATCTACGCCTCGTCCTCCGCCGCAAGCCGGTCGAGCCACGCCTGCGCTTGGCGCGGCTCGCCCACCGCCTGCGGGCCGACCGGCCCGCGCGAACGGAGGAACGCCTGACGCAGGTCGAACGGCGGCAGGCCGAGCTGGTCGCGCGCGGCATCGATCGCGTCGCCGATCTCTTCCAGATGGTCGATCACCGGCGCCATCGCGGCGCGGGTCCGCCGGTCGGCCTGATGGTCGAACAGGCCCCATTTGCCCGCCGCAGTACGGCGCAGCGCCTCGATCAATGCGGTGCGATATTCGTTTTCCTGCTCCAGCCGGAGGTCGTCCAGCCGGGCGAGACGATCTGCCTTTGCCATGGTGCGCTGTACGGCATCGCCCTCACCCCGCCAAGCCGGCGTCCCGGCCGATCGTCATCCGCGCGATCAGGCCGGGCGCGTTGTCGTCCAGTTCCAGCGTGCCGCCATGCAGATGCGCGACCGCCGCGACCAGCGACAGCCCCAGCCCAGCGCCACTCCCGGTCCGCGCCGAATCCAGCCGGCCGAACCGTTGCAGCGCGTCCGCCCGCCGACCGGGCGGGATGCCGGGCCCATCGTCGCTGACCGCGATCACGACCGGATCGCCTTGCGTCAGCGATATGCGGATCGTACCGCGCCCGTATTTCAATGCGTTATCGATCAGATTTGCCACCGCCTGTCCGATCATTTCGCGGTGCGCGGCGATCGTTACCGGCGCGGGCGCGTCGACCGCGATCGACAGTCCGCGGTCCTCGGCCAGCGGTTCGAACAGTTCGGCGACGTCCGCCAGCAGCGCTGACAGTTCGACCGCGACGAACGCCTCGCGTCCGATCCCGGCCTCCGCACGGGTGATGCGCAGCGCCGTGTCGAGCATCACGAGCAGCCGGTCGCCCTCGTCCATCGCGCGCAGCACCGCGACGCGCCCGTCTTCGCTCTCCGCCGCCGCCAGCGCGCGCTCCAGCGTCGCGCGCAGCCGGGTGAGCGGCGAGCGCAGGTCGTGTGCGAGACCGTCGGTCGCCAGTTTCAGTTCGCCGACCAGCGCCGCGATCCGGTCGAGCATCGCGTTGACCGATCGCCCCAGTTCCTCGAACGCGTCGCTGCCCCCGTCGAGGCGCACCCGCCGGTCGAGATCGCCGGCAGTCACCGCCGCGACCGTCTGCGCGGTGCGGCCCAGCCGCTGCGCGATCAGCCGCGCCGCGACCCAGCCGGCAAGGCCGGCGAGCAGCAGCGCGACGACCATCGCCGCGACCATCGCCTCCTCCATCGCACCGACGAACGCGCGCTCGCCCTCGATCACATGGCCGGTCAGCAGCCGCGTCCCGTCGGGGAGGGTCGTGCCGATCACTCGCATCGCCTCGGGCACGTCGCGGCGCACGCGGAAGATTTCGATCGTCGCCGGCGGCCCCGGCGTCACGTTGGGCGGCCACGCGGCGACGTTGCCGGCCAGCACGGTGCCGTCGCGGCGCATCACCAGCGCCACCGACTGCGGCCGGTCGCCATGTTCGGTCCGGAGGTCGGCGGCACGCGCCATGGCGTCGATGCCGCCCGCCGCCCATGCCTCCAGCAACGCCGCGCGCAGCCGTGCCGCCTGGTCGGTGGCATTGTCGGTCAGCCGCGTCTGGGTGATCGTGCGCACCGCCAGCAACGTCGTCGCCGCCCCGGTCAATTGGAGCGCAAAGACCAGCGCGGCGAACCGCAGCGTGGCCGACCGGTGCCAGTGCGTCAGGGCTCGACCCCCAGCTTGTAGCCCGATCCGCGCACGGTATGCAGCAGCTTGCGGTCCGCACCATCATCGATCTTGCGGCGCAGGCGGCTCACATGCACGTCGGTCACGTTGCTGCCGGGGTCGAAATGATAGTCCCACACCCCTTCAAGGAGCATGGTGCGCGTCACCACCTGTCCGGCATGGCGCAGCAGATATTCGAGCAGCCGGAACTCGCGCGGTTGCAGATCGATGGTGCGCGCACCTCTCCGCACCCGCCGCGCAAGCAGATCCATCTCGAGGTCGTCGCACGCCAGCTTCGTCTCCGCCGCCGGCCCGCCCGCCCCCTGTCGCCGGGTCAGCAGCCGCACGCGCGCCAGCAGTTCGGCGAACACGAACGGCTTGGTCAGGTAATCGTCCGCCCCCTGCGTCAGCCCCGCCACGCGGTCGTCGGGCGATCCCATCGCCGACAGGATCAGGACCGGCGTCGTCACCCCGGCGGCGCGCATCGCGGCCAGCGTCGCCATGCCGTCCATCTGCGGCATCATCCGGTCCATGACGATGCAGTCATAGCCGCCGTCAATGGCGTGGAACAGGCCATCGCGGCCGTTGCCCGCGCGATCGACCACGAACCCCGCCTCGTCCAGCCCCTTGCCGACATAGCCGGCGGTGTCGTCATCGTCCTCGACGATCAGGATCTTCACGTTGGCCCACCTCCGTCCGTCGCAATATCAGCGTCCGCGCGCCCGCGTCACCCCTTGGCGCGACATGCAGCCGCTCGACACCGCCCGGTTCCGGCATCGCCATCGTGTCGACCGACAGCGCACGCCGTCCATCAACCCGGTCGATGACGTCGCCGACCCGCAGCCCGGCACCCGCCGCCGCGCCGTCGGTGCGCAGGCTGGTGACGACCAGACCGGGGGGACCGGCGCTGGCTGCCAGCGTCGCGCCGATGGTCGCCGCGCCGGTCGGTGCCGCATCCGGCCACGCCCGGCGCGTCCCTGCCGTCAGTCCTGCCACGGCCAGTGCCAGCAGCAGGGCCGTCCGCCGCTGTGGGGTCATTCGGTCGAGCATCCGCATGATCGATTCCTTTCGGCGTCCTCCTGCCACAATGCACCCGCCCGTCCGGTGGGCAGTTCATGACGATATCGTCATGTCGGTCGACAGGCTGGCGCTCCGTCGCAATAGTGGTGCCGATGGGTACGGCCCCCGGTTGACATGGCCGCGGCGGCGTGGAGGAGATGCGCGCCATGAAGTCCCCCCGATTGCGGCCGTCGCGGCGCATAACCATCGTCGACGTCGCCCGCCATGCCGCCGTATCGACCAAGACCGTCTCGCGCGTGCTGAACGGCGAACCGCATGTGACCGATGCGGTGCGCGACCGCGTGCGCGAGGCGGTGCGCGTGCTGGACTATCACCCCAACATCATGGCGCAGGGGCTGGCGCGCCAGCGATCCTACCTGATCGGGCTGGTGTACGAAAATCCGTCGCCCAGCTACGGCGTCGACCTGCAGATGGGCGTGCTCGACCGGCTGCGCGGCGAACGCTACCGGCTGGTGGTGCTGCCGGTGCGCTCGGTCACCGAACATGCCGAAGAGGTCGTCGGGCTGCTCCGCTCGGCGGCGATCGACGGCGTCGTGCTCGCTCCGCCGGCCTCCGACAGCCGCCGCATCCTCGACGAACTGGTCGGGATCGGCATGCCCTTCGCCCGGATCTCGCCCACGCGGTTCGAGGATATCGTGCCGGGCGTCGTGGTGGACGACGTCACCGCCGCCGCGGAAGTCGCCGCCGCGGTGCTGGCGCAGGGACACCGGCGGATCGGCATCATCAAGGGCGATCCGACCCATGCGGCCAGCACCGCGCGGATGCAGGGCTATGCCGACGCCTTTGCCGCGGCCGGCGCGACGATCGACCCGGCACTGGTCGTCGACGGTCTGTTCACGTTCGATTCGGGGTTCGCCGCCGCCCGGCGGCTGCTGTCGGGGCCCGAACTGCCGACCGCGATCCTCGCGCAGAACGACGACATGGCGGTCGGCGCGCTGATGGCCGCGCGCGAGGCCGGGATCGACGTGCCCGACGCGCTGTCGATCGTCGGGTTCGACGATTCGGAGATCGCACGCATCACATGGCCGCGGATCACCACCATGCGCCAGCCGGTGTTCGACATGGCGGTCAGCGCGACGTCGCTGCTGCTCGACCAGCTGGCCGGCATACCCGTTCCGGCGAGCATCGCCCACGAACATCGCCTGATCGTGCGCGAATCCATCGCGCGGGTCCCGGTTGCCGGGCCGGATCGGCCTGCCCGATAACGGCCGGGGGCGGGGTTTCCCGACTTCCCGGACAAGCGTTCCGGGTCGGATCGACGTTCGGAATGTCCCGGTTGATCGGGATCGATGGAAGGCGCGATCGATCCCGTCCGCGGCGAGGTGGAACCCGGACCACGTCCGGGGTGACGACATGGCACGCGAATGTCGATCCGTTTCTAGGGGGGTAGCGTCCGGCCCCGACAGACAATACAGCACGCGGTATCGGGATGTCGGTCGGCCACGACCGGGTGCCGCACGACAGGTCCGGGTGCCCGCGCGGTTGCGCGGGGCGGGACCGCCCAAGGTTTAAGGGAACCGGTAGATGACCGACGAGACACAGATGGTTGCAGCCCTCGACGCGCGGGCCCGCCGGCGCGAGGACCGCCGCGATTTCTTCCGGGCCTTCGGGGCGGTCGCCGCCGTCGGCGGCGGACTGGCGCTGACCTCGTGCGGGGGCAATGACTCGTCGTCGCCCACGCCGACGCCCACCGGCACCAGCACCGCCAGCCCCACGCCGACGCCCACCCCGACGAACTCCAGCGGGTTCACCGACATCGACGTGCTGAACTTCGCGCTGAACCTCGAATATCTCGAAGCGCAATTCTATGCCTTCGCCGCCAACGGCACCGGCCTTGCCGCCACGCTGCTGACCGGTCCCAGCGGCACGACGCCCGGCGCCGTCACCGGCGGGCGCAAGGCGAACCTGACCGATCCGGTCGTCGCCAACTACGCCCGCGAGATCGCCCAGGACGAGGTCGCGCACGTCGAATTCCTGCGCAACGCGCTCGGCAACGTCGCGATCGCCATGCCGGCACTGGATATCGGCGCGACCGCGACCGGCGCCTTCTCCAACGCGGCACGGGCCGCCGGGCTGATCGGTGCCGGCGCGACGTTCGATCCGTATGAGAATGACGACAATTTCCTGCTCGCCGCCTTCCTGTTCGAGGATGTCGGCGTCACCGCCTATCGCGGTGCGCTCGGCGGCTTCGCCAACGCCCTCATCCGCCAGGCGGCAGCCGGCATCCTCGCCGCCGAATCCTATCATGCGGCGATGATCCGGTCGGCGCTCTACACGCGCGGCCTGTCCACGCCGACGCTGATCGATTCGTCCGAAGCGATCTCGAACGCGCGCGACACGCTGGACGGCGCGACCGACATCGACCAGGGCGTCCGCCCGATCGGCGACCAGTCGAACATCATGCCGTTCGATCCCGCCACCGGCCTGCCCTATGGCCGGACCACCGGACAGGTGCTCAACATCGCCTATCTGAACCGCAATGCCGTGACCTCGGGCGGGTTCTTCCCGTCGGGCGTCAACGGCAACATCAAGACCAGCGCGGCGAACTGAGCCTTTCGGGAGCGACCCAGATGACCAACGATCCGATCCTGTCCGCGCCCGAGGCCGACGACACCCGTCGCAGCCACCGTCGCGATTTCCTGCGCACCGCTGGCAGCGTGTCCGCCGCCGTTGCCGGCGCGTCGTTGCTCGCCGCATGCGGCGGCAACGACAGCAACCCCGCGCCGACGCCCACCCCGACGCCGACCGCGTCGACCACCCCCACGCCGACGCCCTCGCCGGTCAGCAACGCCGACATCCTGAACTTCGCGCTGAACCTGGCGTATCTCGAGGCGCAGTATTTCAGCGTCGTCACCACCGGTGCCGGCCTGTCCGCCGACCTGCTGACCGGGACCGGCACGCCGGGGGCCGCGACCGGCGGGCGCGCGCGCGTCTTCACCGATCCGGTCGTCGCGCAATATGCCCGCGAACTCGCCGCCGACACCCGCACCCATGTCGCGTTCCTGCGCGGCGTGATCGGTTCGACCGTCATCGCCCAGCCGGCGATCGATCTCGGCGTCACGGCGACCAGCGCATTTTCGAACCTTGCGCGCGCCGCCGGGCTCATCACCACCGCCGCCGCTACCTATGATGTGTACGAGAGCGACGAACGGGTGATGCTCGGCGCGTTCGTGTTCGCCGACGTCGCGGTCACCGCCTATCGCGGGATCGCCGCGTCGCTGACCGGGGCGGCGTTCCTCGACGCCTTGTCGGGGATGCAGGCGGCCAAGGCCTATCATGCCGGCCTCATCCGTTCGGTCCTGTACCGCAAGGGCATCGCCACCCCGGCGATCCTCGACGCGACCGAGGCACTGTCGACCGCGCGCGACTCGCTGGAGGGGGCAACCGACATCGATCAGGGCGTGAAGCCGGTCAACAACGCGTCGAACATCGTGCCGACCGACGGCAGCGGACTGACCTTCAACCGCGCGCCGGCGCAGGTGCTGAACGTGCACTATCTGACGCGCGCCTCGGTCAGCGCCGGCGGGTTCTTCCCCGCGGGTGTCAACGGACCGTTGAAGACGAGCACCGCCGCCTAACATGGCCCCGCCGCCCAGCGCCGCCGATCTTCCCGACCGGCGGCCCAGCCTGCCGGGATCGTTCCGCACCGTGCCGGTCCCGGCCGGGGCGGGGCAGTTCTGGCGCAAGCTGGGCGCATTCGCCGGTCCGGGTTATCTCGTCGCGGTCGGCTATATGGACCCGGGCAACTGGGCGACCGACATCGCCGGCGGGTCGGCGTTCGGCTATACGCTGCTGTCGGTCATCCTGCTGTCGAACATCATGGCGATGGTGCTGCAATCGCTGTCGGCCAAGCTCGGCATCGTCACCGGGCTCGACCTTGCACAGGCGTGCCGCGAATATTACCCCAAGCCGGTTCGCTGGGTGTTGTGGGTGTTGTGCGAGCTGGCGATCATCGCCTGCGACCTGGCCGAGGTGATCGGCACTGCGATCGCGCTGCAACTGCTGTTCGGCATCCCGCTGGTCTGGGGCGTGTGCATCACCGCCGTCGACGTGATGCTGATCCTGCTGCTCCAGCAATATGGCTTCCGCAAGCTCGAGGCGTTCATCGTCGCGCTGCTGATCGTGATCGCGGGCTGCTTCGCGGTCGAGCTGTTCCTGGCGCAGCCCTCGCTCGCTGCCATTGCGAACGGGCTGATCCCGCGGACGGAGATCGTGACCAATCCGGCGATGCTCTACATCGCGATCGGCATTCTCGGTGCGACGGTCATGCCGCACAATCTCTACCTCCACTCCTCGATCGTGCAGACCCGCAGCTTCGACCGCACGCCGGAGGGGCGGCGCGAGGCGGTGACGATGGCGACTATCGACAGTTCGGTCGCGCTGATGCTGGCGCTGTTCATCAACGGGTCGATCCTGATCCTCGCGGCGGCGACCTTCCATACCGCCGGGCGCACCGACGTCGCGGAGATACAGGACGCGTACCAGCTGCTGACCCCGATGCTGGGCGCGGGGGCCGCCAGCATCCTGTTCGCCGTCGCGCTGCTGGCGTCGGGACAGAATTCGACGATCACCGGAACGCTTGCCGGGCAGATCGTGATGGAGGGGTTCCTCAACATCCGCCTGCCCGCGTGGCTACGGCGGATCGTTACGCGGTTACTGGCGATCATTCCCGCGGTCGTCGTCGCCAGCATCTACGGCGAAAGCGGCACCGCACAGTTGCTGATCGGCAGCCAGGTCGTGCTGAGCCTCCAGCTGCCCTTCGCGGTCTATCCGCTGGTCCGCTTCACCGGTGACCGGGGCAAGATGGGCGACTTCGCCAACCGGCCGGTCCTGGCGCTGGCGGCGTGGACGATCTGTGCTGCGGTGATCGTGCTCAACTCGGTGCTGCTGTATCAGGTCGCGACCGGCTGATCGGGCACAGGGCGCTTTCCTACTTCGCCGGATCGTGCATGTTCGGCCGGTCGATCGAACCGACGCGAACCCGAAGACAAAAATCCATACCGTGCCAACTTCCGCGCGCACATTTCCCTGCAATGTCCTGTAAAACAATACACTCCACCCGCCGTCGAACATACCGTACCGCCAACTTCGCCAACTTTCGCCACTGGACAGCCATTACGGTTGCGCTATGAAACTCATATGGCGCTTCCTCCCCTGTTCGACACGCTGACGCTTCCGGTCATCGGATCGCCGCTGTTCATCATCTCCGGCCCCGACCTGGTCATCGCCCAGTGCAAGGCCGGGATCGTCGGCTCGTTTCCGGCGCTGAACGCCCGGCCGCAGGCCGAGCTCGACGAATGGCTGCACCGCATTACGGAGGAACTGGCCGCGCACGATCGCGCCCATCCCGACCGCCCCGCCGCGCCCTTCGCGGTCAACCAGATCGTCCACCGCTCGAACGACCGGCTGGAGGCCGATCTCGCCACCTGCGCGAGGTGGAAGGTGCCGATCGTCATCACGTCGCTGGGTGCGCGCGAGGACCTGAACACCGCCGTCCATGGCTGGGGCGGCATCACGCTGCACGACGTCATCGACGATCGCTTCGCGCACAAGGCGGTGGAAAAGGGCGCTGATGGCCTGATCCTCGTCTGCACCGGCGCCGGCGGCCATGCCGGGCGGCTGAACCCCTTCGCCTTCGTGCAGGAGGTGCGCCAGTGGTTCGACGGTCCGCTCGCGCTGTCGGGGGCGATCGCCAATGGCGGCGCGGTGCTGGCGGCGCAGGCGGCGGGGGCCGACCTCGCCTATGTCGGCTCCCCCTTCATCGCGACGGCCGAAGCCAACGCCGTGGCCGCGTACAAGCAGGCGGTGGTCGATGGCCGCGCCGACGACATCGTCTACAGCAACCTGTTCACCGGGGTGCACGGCAATTACCTGCGCGGGTCGATCGTCGCCGCCGGGCTCGATCCCGACAAGCTGCCCGACAGCGACGCCTCGGCCATGAATTTCGGTGCGGGGGCCAAGGCGTGGAAGGACATCTGGGGCGCCGGCCAGGGCATCGGCGCGGTCGATGCCGTGCTGCCCGCCGCCGATCGCATCGCGCGGATGGCGCAGGAATATCAGGCCGCCCGCAACCGCCTGTCGCTATAGCTGCATCGCAAGGCGTTCGAACATCGCGCGCGCCGGGCTGGCGGCGGGAGGATCGTAGCGCGATCGTTCGATCCGCTCGGCCCGACGATACAGGTCGATGCTGCCGCGGATCAGCGCGCGCGTGCCCGGCGGCATCGTCGCCACCACCGCGTCCTCGCTCACCGGCGCCGTCGCCAGCGACCGCAGCGGATCATCGGCCAGCGTCGACGCGATCTCGCCCGCGTCGACGGCCTTCTGCGTCAGCAGCCATGCGATGACGTGCATCAGCCGGGTCGTGATCTTCAGCGACTCGCACGACAATATGACCCGCGTCATCGGGTCGAGCGCGGCGCGATCGCCCCCGCTGTCCTCGTTGAAATAGGCGCGCGCCTCGTCCGCCAGCACCATCGCCTCGACATAAAGCGAATCGATCAGCCGGCGGCGGGCATCGGCTGCGGTGCCGCGTGTTTCCATGGGTGCTGTGTTGCCACGCGACCGGATGGGACGAAAGAGGGCGTTCAACACCCCCCTCTCTCATTCGTCCCTCAACGCGACGATCTGGGACCGCCGCCTGTGCTCAGGCGATGATATCGGGGATCAACTGATCCTCGACCGCCGCGATCTCGTCGCGCAGGCGCAGCTTGCGACGCTTCAGCCGGGCGATCTGCAACTGGTCGGCCTGCGCCGTCGACGTCAACGCCGCGATGGCGTCGTCCAGGTCGCGATGCTCGATCCTGAGCACGCCCAGCCGCTGTTCGAGATCCGATTCGTCCATGGGCGGGCACTCTCGCTTGGGGACGGAGCGCTGGCAACGGCCCGTCGGCGATTTTCGCACGTCGTATCGAAAAACCCGCCAGCCATGGCGACAATTCGCGACTGCTGTGTTCTACTCATTCCCCCAACAGCCAAGCAGGAGGATGCAACGATGCAGTCTGCCCACCTCAACGCCCTCGAAGCGAAACATGCCACGCTCGACCGCCAGATCGCGGCCGAAACGCAGCGGCCCTCGCCCGACCACTCGCTGCTGTCCTCGCTCAAGAAACGCAAGCTTATGGTGAAACAGGAAATGACCGCCCTGTAACGCCAGCGCGCGGGGTCGATCGGCCCCGCGCACCGGTCGCGCGGCGAGGATCAATCCTCGCGCGACACCTTTTCCTGCCGCTCGTGCCGGCTCTGCGCCTCGACGGTCATCGTCGCGATCGGTCGCGCTTCCAGGCGACCCAGTGCGATCGGCTCCCCGGTCACTTCGCAATAGCCATATTCGCCTTCATCGATCCGGCGGATCGCCGCCTCGATCTTGGAGATCAGCTTGCGCTGGCGATCGCGGGTGCGCAGTTCGATCGAGAAGTCGGTCTCGCTCGACGCGCGATCGGTCAGGTCCGCCTCGCGCAGCGATTCGTTCTGCAGATGCGTCAGCGTATCCTGCGCCTCGCGATGGATCGCTTCCTTCCATGCCAGCAGCTTGGCCCGGAAATAGGCCTGCTGGCGGGGGTTCATGAACGGTTCGTCCGCTTGGGGACGATATCCGGTGCCATCGTCGTTCGCCGGCGGCGGTGGCATGTCGAGAGGTTGTGTCGTGTCGCTCAAAACCGTAGCCATCCCCATTCTCCACCCCGGAACGTCCCCGCACCTCTTCGGCGCAGAATCGCCCTCTCTTTTGTCCGCGCGCCTATATCGGGCAGGGGGCAGCTTCACAAGCGCCGCGGAACAAAGGACGAAGTACCCGGAGGACAGGGTGGTTCGGCAGGATTTGGACAGTATCCGATTTCGTCCCTTTACGGTACGTTAACCGTGCCGACCTTGTAGCGCCCCGCATATTTCACCGATATGACCGCGATATTGGCGTGCCACGGCTTGAACTTTACGGTTTCTTTCGCCTTGGTGCGGCATAACGAACCCGAACGCGGCATCCAGCCGGGGGTACAGGGTTCTTTTGGGAAGAGTGGTGCTGCATGTCGGTGAAGATGGCATTGGCGAAACTGTGCGCATGTGCCTGCGGGGGTGCGGTGATCGGCGGGGGTGCGGTGCACGTCGCCGAATCGTCGCAGAACCGTGAGATCACGAAGCGCGCGATCACCAAGCGCGTCATCACCAAGCGCGTGGCCGCCCGTCCGGCGCCGCGCCGTGTCGTGAAGCGGATCGTGACCCGGACCAAGACGGTGTGCGCGCCGACCGTGGTGACCGTCGCCAGCCAGGCGGCCCCCGTTCCCCTGCCCCCGGCCTTTGCCGGTGCGGAAATGCCGGTATTGTCGGGTGGCGGCTTCGGCCCCGGCCCGGTGCTGGTCGGCGGGACCGGCGGCGGCGGCATCGGCGGCGGGTTCTTCGCCGGCGGGTTCTTCGGCGGCGGCAGCGGATCGGGCGGGTCGAGTGGCATCGTCGTCTCGTCGACGTCGAGCACCAGCGGTTCGACCTCGACCTCGGCCGGCGGGTCGTCGACCAGCACCGGCGGTGTGTCGAGCACCAGCAGCACCTCGTCCGCATCGGGCGGGAGCAGCGGCAACGTCTCGACCTCGTCCAGTGGCAACGTCTCCACGTCGTCCAGTGGCAACGTGTCGACGTCTACCTCGTCGAGCGGCAACGTGTCGACCAGCACCTCGTCGGCGTCGTCGGCCTCGACCAGCGCATCGACCTCGTCGGCCTCGTCGACGTCGACCTCCTCGTCGTCGAACGGCTACCCGCCGCCCGATCCACCCCATCCGCCCCATCCGCCCGGCCCTCCGACGCCGGTGCCGGCCCCGCCGATGCTGCTGCTGTTCGGTGGCGCCGCGGCGGCGCTGGTGCTGCGCAAGCGTTTCTCGCGGAAAGCGGCGGCAGCAGCGTGACCCAACGCCACGCACGTCGCCCCGGCGAAGGCTGGGGCCTCGAGCGGCTCCCATCCCGTGCTTTCACCGTGAGATCCCAGCCTTCGCCGGGATGACGTATGCGGCAGGATAGCAGGCCCGGTTGTCGGCGCTCGTTTGCCGACCCGCTCCGAACCGAACCACACCGGGCCGCGCGGGCAACCGCGCGGCCCGTCGCGCGTCAGGCTGCGGAGATCAGCTTCTCGATCTGATCGACCGGATGACCGGTCAGGTCCTTGTCCAGTTCGCCCGTCAGCTTGTCGCTGACCGCCTTGTGGTAATGTTTGCGCATCTCGCCCAGCGTCTTGGGCGGGGCGACGACGATCAGCGATTCGAAGTCGTTGGCCAATGCCCGCTTGCGCAGCAGCTCGGCGGCTTCGGCGGCGAACCGGTCCTCGGCCTGCTGGTGGTAATCGGTCTCGCCCATCGTGCCGCCGGTGGTCGACGACGCCTGTCCCGCCGCATCGGTCTTTTGATGGCGGTCGGCCGGGTTGGCCTGCTGGTGCTGGTCCTCGACGATCAGGTTCGGCGTGTTCGCGTCGCCTTCGTTGCGGAAGAACAGCATCTTGCGACCATCGGCTACCAGTACGCAGGCGTCATGGGGTATCCGCATCTCACTCTCCTCAAAGCATGTGGACGGACCAACGCATCGGCGGGCGGGGCGGTTGCGGCTTGCATGGCTCCGAACGGCTCGCCATAGCCCGGCCATGCACGATATCCGCCTGATCCGCGACGATCCCGCCGCCTTCGACGCCGCCCTTGCCCGCCGCGGCGTGGAGCCGCGCGCCGCCGCGATCGCCGCCCTCGACGAACGCCGCCGCGCGCTGCAGACCGAGATCCAGACCGGACAGGCGCGCCGCAACGAAGCGTCGAAGGCGATCGGCGCGGCCAAGGCGAAGCGCGACGAGGAAACCGCCGCCGCCTTGATGGCAGAGGTCGCCGCGCTCAAGGAACGGATGCCCGAAGTCGAGGTGCACGAAGCGGCGCTCGGCACCGAACTGGCCGACACGCTGTCGACCATCCCCAACCTGCCGCTCGCCGACGTGCCGCAAGGGGCGGGTGAGGACGAGAACGTCGTCGAAAAGACCGTCGGCGATCCGACCGCCTTCGGCTTCGAGGTGCGCGAGCATGACGCGATCGGCCCGGCGATCGGGCTCGACTTCGAAACCGGGGTCAAGCTGTCGGGTGCGCGCTTCACGCTGGTGCGCGGTGCCGCGGCCCGGCTGCACCGTGCGCTGGGCCAGTTCATGCTCGACACGCTGACCGGCATTCACGGCTATGAAGAGGTCGTGCCCCCGGTGCTGGTGCGCGGCGAGGCGCTGTACGGCACCGGCCAGCTGCCGAAATTCGCCGAGGACCTGTTCCGGACCACCGGCGACCACTGGCTGATCCCGACCGCCGAGGTCTCGCTGACCAACATCGTGGCGGGTGAAATCCTCGCCGAGCGCGAACTGCCGCTGCGCTTCACCGCGCTGACCATGTGCTTCCGCTCCGAAGCCGGCGCGGCCGGCCGCGACACGCGCGGCTTCATCCGCCAGCACCAGTTCGAAAAGGCGGAAATGGTGTCGATCACCACCCCCGACCAGTCGGATGCCGAGCATGAACGCATGACGCAGGCGGCGGAGGATATCCTCAACCGCCTCGTCCTGCCGTTCCGCCGGATGAAGCTGTGCACCGGCGACATGGGCTTTTCGGCGGCGCGCACCTACGACCTCGAAGTCTGGCTGCCGGGGCAGCAGCGCTATCGCGAGATTTCGAGCTGTTCGACCTGCACCGATTTCCAGGCGCGCCGGATGAACGCGCGCTACCGGCCGGAGGGGGAGAAGGCGACGCGCTTCGTCCATACCCTCAACGGTTCGGGGCTGGCGGTCGGCCGCACGCTGGTCGCGGTGCTGGAGAATTACCAGCAGGCCGACGGCTCGGTCGTCGTGCCGGAGGTGCTGCGTCGCTATGTCGGACAGGAAGTGCTGACGCCCGCCGGCTGACGGCTTTCCGGATACGACCGGGATGGTCAGGGTCGGGGTCGCACTCATGACGGACAACGGTCATGACCATTGGCAGTCATGGGTCCGGACCCTAAGGTCGTGTTCGGGGACAGGGTGCAAGGGGGGCAGCGATGGGGTTCGCAAAGCGGGGCGCGGTGGCGCTGATCGTCATGGGGTCGGCCAGCGGCTGCATCCCGTCGTCGCCCGGCTACGACCCCGCCCCGTCCGTGCCACAGGCGCCGCCGGTCGCCGCGCCCGGCACCCCGCCCGCGACCACGCCGCAGGGTGACGGCGTCACCGCCCTCCCCTCCGCACCGCCGGCCTGGGAAGCACGCCGCGCGACCGCCGATGCGCGGACGGTGGCGCAGGGCGTCTATACCGTCCGCGCCGGCGACACGCTGCGCGGCATCGCCAGCGCGACCGGTGCCGGATCGGAAGCGATCGCCCGCGCCAACAACCTGCCCGCCCCCTTCACCATCCGCGCCGGGCAGCGGCTGACCATTCCCGGCGGCCGCTATCACGGCGTGCGCGAGGGCGAGACCGGTATCGCCATCGCCCGCGCCTACGGTGTCGACTGGTCGCGGATCGTGTCGGCCAATGCGCTCTCCGAACCCTATATCCTGCGCACCGGGCAGCGTATCCTTATCCCCGGCGACGCGGCACCGCGGTCGGCAGCCGAGCGGGCGGCGGCATTCCGGCTCGACATCGACGACATCCTGACCGGCGGCGAACCGGCGATCAGGCCGAACGAACGCCCGGCGGTCGCCGTCGCCTCGCCGCGCCGCGTCCTCCCGTCCACCGCCGCCATCGCCGCGCCGGCCATGACGCCCGGAGCCTTCGCATGGCCGGTCGACGGCCGCCTGTTCAAGCGCTTCGGCGCGGGCGCCAGCGGCGAACGCAACGACGGCATCAAGATCGCCGTGCCGGACGGAACGGCGATCGGCGCGGCCGCCGACGGCACCGTCGCCTATGTCGGCACCGGCGTCCCCGGTCTGGGCGGCGTCGTGATCGTGCGCCATGGCGGCGGCATCACCACCGTCTACGGCCATGCCAGCCAGTTGCTGGTCCAGCGCGGACAGGCGGTTAAGCAGGGGCAGAAGATCGCGCTATCGGGCGAATCGGGCTTTGCCGACCGTCCGCTGGTGCATTTCGAGATGCGCTCGGGCCGCACGCCGGTCGATCCCCTCGCCCGGTTGCCGCGGCGATGAGGCCGCCCGACCGGCGCGCGATCCTGCGGCAATCGTCGCCGCTGCCGGTCTGGGCGTCGATCCTGTGGCGCGTCGTCGCGGTGCTGACATTGGTCGGCATCGCGGTGGCGGTCCACTGGTTCGACCGCGAAGGACTGCGCGACAATTACGACGGCAAGGTCAGCTTTGCCGACGTCATCTACTTCACGATGATCTCGATCACGACGACCGGCTATGGCGATATCGCCCCGGTCACCGAACGCGCGCGACTTTTCGATGCGTTGATCGTTACGCCGATCCGGGTGTTCGTCGTGCTGCTGTTCATCGGCACGACCTATCAGTTCGTGCTCAGGCGAAGCTGGGAGCGTTGGCGCATGGCGCTGTTGCAGGACAAACTGAGCGGGCACATCGTCGTCGCCGGCTTCGGCAAGACCGGGTCTGAGGCGGTCGACGAACTGATCGCGCGTGGCGAGGAGCCCCGCCGCATCGTCGTGATCGACCCCGCGCAAGCCAATGTCGAGGCCGCGCAGAAGCTCGGCTGCATCGTGTTGCAGGCCGATGCCACCCGCGACGCGACGCTGAACGACGTGTGCATCCCGAAAGCGCGCGCGCTGATTGTCGCGACCGGGCGCGACGACACGTCGATACTGGTGACCCTCACCGCCCGCCACCTCGCCCCCGATCTGACGATCAGCGTGATCGTGAAGGCGGAGGACAATGAATTTCCCGCGCGCGCCGCCGGGGCGACGACGGTCATCAACCCGGTCAGCTTCGCCGGACTGCTGCTCGCCGGATCGTGCCGCGGGCCGCATATTTCCGACTATATCCTCGACCTCGCCTCGATCGACGGATCGGTGGCGCTTGCCGAACGCCCGGTCGCGCCGCACGAAGTCGGCCAGCCCCTGTCGGCGATCACCACCGGCCTTGGCCTGCGCGTCTATCGCCAAGGCGGCAAGATCACCTTCGACAGTCCCGAAGCCCGCAACCTGCAACCCGGCGACACGATCGTCGAAGTGGTGACCCGCTGATGCCCGATGCCGCCCGCCTGTGGCCGATCCTGATGCTGATCGCCTCCAACATCTTCATGACCTTCGCATGGTACGGCCATCTGAAGCACAAGGGCGCGCCCCTATTCTTCGTGATCCTCGTCAGCTGGGGCATCGCCTTCTTCGAATATTGCCTCGCGGTGCCCGCCAACCGGATCGGGTCGCAGGTCTATTCGGCGGCGCAGTTGAAGGGGATGCAGGAGGTCATCACGCTGACCGTCTTCGCGATCTTCTCGGTCGCGTATCTGGGGCAGAAGATCACGGTGAACCACATGATCGGCTTCACCCTGATCGCGGGCGGCGCGTTCTTCCTGTTCCGGCAATAGGTTCCGCTGCCCCTATCATTTTTCGCCGGAATCGCTATGTCGCCAGCGATCATGGCAACTCGACTTCCTTCGCCCCCCCGTGTCGGGATGGTTTCGCTCGGCTGTCCCAAGAACCTGGTCGACAGCGAACGCATCCTGACGAAGCTGCGCAGCGACGGCTACCAGATGTCGCCGGACTATGCCGGGGCGGACGTCGTGCTGGTCAACACCTGCGGCTTCCTCGATTCCGCCAAGGAAGAATCGCTCGAAGCGATCGGCGAGGCGATCGCCGAGAATGGCCGTGTCATCGTCACCGGCTGCATGGGGCAGGAAGCGGACACGATCCGCGCCCGCTTCCCGCAGGTCCTCGCCGTCACCGGAGCGCACCAGTACGAACAGGTCGTCGAGGCGGTACACGAGGCCGCGCCGCCGATCCCCTCGCCCTTCGTCGATTTGGTCCCCGAAAGCGGGCTGAAGCTGACGCCGCGCCACTACAGCTATCTGAAGATTTCGGAAGGCTGCAACCACCGCTGCTCCTTCTGCATCATCCCGTCGATCCGCGGCGACCTGTCCAGCCGCCGCCCCGACGCGATCCTGCGCGAGGCGGAGAAGCTGGTCGCGGCGGGAACCAGGGAACTGCTGGTCATCAGCCAGGACACCTCGGCCTATGGCATCGACATCCGCCGCGAACCCCGTGCGTGGAAGGGGCGCGAGGTCGTGCCGCACATGACCGATCTCGCCCGCGAACTGGGCCGGATCGCGCCATGGGTGCGGCTGCACTATGTCTATCCCTACCCGCATGTCGACAGCGTCATCCCGCTGATGGCGGAGGGGCTGGTGCTGCCCTATCTCGACATCCCGTTCCAGCATGCCTCGCCGAGCGTCCTCAGGGCGATGAAACGTCCTGCGAACGACGCCAAGGTGCTCGAACGCCTGCGCGGCTGGCGTGAAATCTGCCCGGACATCGCGATCCGGTCGTCGTTCGTCGTCGGGTTTCCGGGCGAAACCGAGGCCGACTTCCAGTATCTGCTCGACTGGCTGGACGAGGCGCAGCTCGACCGCGTCGGTGCGTTCCGGTTCGAGCCCGTCGAGGGCGCCGCCGCCAACGCGCTGCCCGACCCGGTGCCGGAGGCGGTGAAGGAAGAACGCTACGCCCGGATCATGGAGCGCACCGCCGCGATCTCCGCCGCCAAGCTCGCTGCCAAGATCGGCCGGACGATCGACGTCATCATCGACGAGGTCGGCGACGAAGGCGGCGCGACCGGCCGCAGCATGGCCGACGCGCCGGGCATCGACGGTGAGGTGTTCCTGCGCGACGCCGGCCATCTGGCGCAGGGCGACATCGTGAAGGTCGAGGTCGAAGACGCCGACGAACACGACCTGTACGGCGTGCCCCTCTAGAAATTCTCCCTGCTCCGCGGGGAGGATTGGGTTGCGCTCGGCCGACGCCCGCTCCTACATCACCCCATGACCCCGACGATCACCGCAGACCGCGGACAGGCCGCCCGCACCATCCACCTGATCGACCCCGCCGGCTTCGACGCGTGGCTCGCGAGCCAGCCGCCCCGCAACCGCGCCGCCGCGAACGCCCAACGCCTGAGTCCCAAGCCCGGCAAGACCGCGACCCTCCCCGGCGAACAGCCTGACGACTGGTCGGTCGTCACCGTCGTCGCCGATACCGCGACCCTGTCGCCATGGTGCCTCGCCCACCTGCCCGGCCAGCTCCCGCCCGGCACCTATCGCCTCGCTACCGGCACCCCCGGCGCGGCGAAGCTCGGCTGGGCCACCGCGCAATATCGCTTCACCCGCTACCGCAGGGAGGAGGACGACGGCGCCCGCATCCTGTTGTCGAGCGAACCCGCGCGGATCGACGAAGCGCTGCGTCAGGCCGCCGCGACCGCCCGCGTCCGCGATCTGGTCAACACCGCCGCCGCCGATCTCGGCCCCGCCGAACTCGCCGCCGAGGTCCGCACGCTCGCCGACGCCCATGGCGCGACCGTCACCGTCACGCAGGGCCGCGAGCTCGAAACCGGCTATCCGATGATCCATGCGGTCGGAAAGGCGGCGGCCAGGGGTCGCGAACCACGCCTGATCGAACTGGTCTGGGGCAACCCCGCGCATCCGAAGGTCGCGCTGGTCGGCAAGGGCGTGTGCTTCGACAGCGGCGGGCTCGACATCAAGCCGTCGGCCGGCATGCGGCTGATGAAGAAGGACATGGGCGGCGCGGCCCACGCGCTCGCGCTCGCCGGGCTGGTGATGGAGGCCCACCTTCCCGTCCGTCTCCACCTGCTGATCCCCGCGGTCGAGAACAGCGTGTCGGGCGACAGCTTCCGCCCCGGCGACGTACTGAACAGCCGCAAGGGGCTGACGGTCGAGAACACCAATACCGATGCCGAAGGACGCCTCGTCCTTGGCGACGCCCTGACCCGGGCGTGCGAGGAGACGCCCGAGCTGCTGATCGACTTCGCGACGCTGACCGGTGCCGCGCGCGTGGCGCTGGGTCCCGACCTGCCCGCGACCTTCGCTAACGACGAAGCCCTCGCCGCCGACCTACTGGCGGCCGGGGCGGCGGAGGGCGACCCGTTGTGGCGGATGCCGCTGTGGGAGGGTTACGACGACATGCTGAAATCCGACATCGCCGACATGGTCAACGCCCCCGAAGGCGGCATGGCCGGCGCAGTCACCGCCGCGCTGTTCCTGCGCCGCTTCGTGACGCCCGGCACGGTGTGGGCGCATCTCGATACCTTCGCGTGGCGGACCAGCGCGAAGCCGGGCCGGGCGAAGGGCGGCGAAGCGTACGGCCTGCGCGCCGCGTGGCGGTTGTTGCGGGACCGGTACGGCCGCCCCTGACAGCGTGGTTCACCCCGATTGATCCGACGTCATCCCGGCGAAGGCCGGGATCTCCCGGTGACAGCACGCGACAAGAGCCGCTTGAGACCCCAGCCTTCGCTGGGGTGACGTTTCCATCCAGATCGATTGGTCCAAAAAGGCCGGTTACCGGGAAATTACGCCGCCTCGGTCGTCCACCCGAGATGCGGCAACGCGATCGACCGTTTCCCCGCCAGGTCGGTCCGGCACACCAGCAGCTCGCGCCCCTCGATATAGGCCAGCATCCGCTTCACCCGCCCGAGCGAACTGGTGCCATAGGTCCGCGCGATGGCATGGTCGCTGGGGCACGGCTTCCCCTCCCGCGCCGCCCGCGCGATCAGCATGAACGCGCCCAGCATGTCGTCGGGCAACACGTCGGCGATCGCCAGCGCCTGCGCCCATTCCGCGTCCGGCGCGTCGTAGATGCCTGCCCGCGCGCACGCCAGCCGCCGGGTGAACGCCGGCAGGTCCAGCGGCGGGCGCGGCAGCCCGACCATCCGGCAGCGCACGTCGAAATCCTGGTACAGCACCGCCGCCGCGCGCTGCTGCTCGCCCTCGTCCTCGACCAGCGCACGCAGCACGTCGGCGACGATCGTATCGGTCTCGTCGACCGAGCGCTCGGGCAGGTCGGGCGCGACGTTGGGCCGCGGCGGCGCGGCGATCGCGGCCTCCACCGCCTCGGGCGGCGCGACATGGCGGATCGGCGGCCCCAGCGGCAGCATCGCCTCGACCGGGGCCAGCAACAGGTCCTTGATATCGGCCACCGGCGCGGTCGGCAGCGGGGTCAGCTTGGGGCTGCCGCTGCGTGCCGAGGTCTGCACCGGCCCGATCTTGATCGACAGCGGCCGCCGCGACACCGCCGGTCCGAGCGCAAGGAAATGCCCGCGCTGCAGGTCGCGGATCGCCTCCGCCTGTCGCCGTTCCATCCCCAGCAGGTCGGCGGCACGCGCCATGTCGATGTCGAGGAAGGTCCGCCCCATCAGGAAGTTCGATGCTTCCGCCGCGACGTTCTTGGCCAGCTTCGCCAGCCGCTGCGTCGCGATCACCCCGGCAAGCCCGCGCTTGCGCCCACGACACATCAGGTTCGTCATCGCCGACAACGACGCCCGGCGGACCTCCTCCACGACCTCGCCACCCCCGGCGGGCGCGAACAGCTGCGCCTCGTCGACCACCACCAGCGCCGGATACCAGTGCTCGCGCGGCGCATCGAACAGCGCGTTGAGGAACGCGGCGGCGCATTTCATCTGCCCCTCCGCTTCCAGCCCTTCGAGGCTCAGCACCACCGATGCCCTGTGTTCCCGCGCCCGCGTCGCGAATTTCGCGACCTCGCGTTCGCTATGGTCGGCGGCCTCGATCACGACATGGCCGTATGCGCCGGCCAGCGTCACGAAATCGCCTTCCGGATCGATCACCACCTGCTGGACATGGCCCGCGCTGCGCTCCAGCAACCGGCGCAGCAGGTGCGATTTTCCCGACCCCGAATTGCCCTGCACCAGCAATCGGGTCGCCAACAATTCTTCGAGATCAAGGGGAACGGTCTTGCCCGCCGGGTCCGTCCCCATATCGACGTTCACGGTCATCGCGGGTCTTTAGGCGGTGGGGCGGCGTCGGGGCAAGCGGTTGCAGGACCGTCCGTCGCACGCCATGCCAACGCCGAAGGGAGGACATCATGCGGCTCCACATCGGCTATGCGCTATTGACGGTCGCGCTGCTCGCGATCGAACTCGCCATCGCGTTGTTCGTACGCGATGCGATCGTCCGGCCCTATGTCGGCGACGCGCTGGCGGTGGTGCTGGTCTATGCCGGCTTGCGGGCAGTCACGACGCTGCGGGTCGTTCCGGCGGTGCTGGTCGCCTTCGGTATCGCGGTCGTGATCGAATGCAGCCAGTATCTCCGCCTGCTCGACCATGTCGGCCTCGGCGGGAACCGCTGGGCGCGGATGATCCTTGGCAGCGGGTTCGACCTCGTCGACTTCGTCGCCTATGCCGGCGGCGCGATCCTCGTCCTGCTGGTCGAGCGTTACCGCCGCGCGTCGCGCGCCGCCGGCGGCACCCGCACCGTCAGCCCGTCGAGCGAATCATCCAGTACGATCTGACACGCCAGCCGGCTGGTCGCCACCGCACCCTCGGCGAAATCGAGCATGTCCTCCTCGTCCTCGCTGGCGGGGGGCAGGCGCGGCGCATCGGCCGGATCGACGATCACGTGACAGGTCGAACACGCCATCTGCCCGCCGCACGTCCCCTCCAGCGGCAGGTCGTATGCCTGCGCCAGATCGAGCAGCCGGTCGCCCGCCGCCCCGCGCGCTTCCTCGATACGGCCATCGGCACGGACGAAGCGAACGATCACCACTGACCCCGCGCCGCACCATCGATCGCCTGCAATGCCGCCACCAGTTCCGCCTCCTGCGTATAGCGTCCGAACCCGATCCGGATCGATGACCGCGCCGCCCGCTCGTCCAGCCCGATCGCGCGCAGCACATGGCTGCTGCGCCCCGACCCGCTCGAACAGGCGGAGCCGGCCGAAAAGGCGATGTCGCGGCACTCGCTCATCAACCGCGCGACGTCGAGCCCCGGCCTGCGCACGTTGAGGTTGCCGTACCAGCGCGGGTCCGCCGCCCCGTTCAGCACCCAATCGTCCCCCAGCACCGCCCACGCGGCGCGCCACAGCCGATCGACCTGCGCGGGATCGTCCTGCGCCAGCAACGCCGCCGCCGCGCCGAACCCCGCGCACAGCGCCGGGCTGAGCGTCCCCGACCGCAGGCCGCCCTCCTGCCCCCCGCCATGCAGGATCGCCTCGGGCTCGGCCCCGTCGCGGACCCACAAGGCACCGACGCCCTTGGGACCATAGACCTTGTGCGCCGACACCGCGATCAGGTCGCAGGCATCCGCCGGCAGCGCGACCCGGCCGAACCCCTGCACCGCATCGCAGACCATCACCGCGCCCGCCGCCCGCGCCAGCTCGCCCAGCCACGCGATCGGCTGCACCACCCCGATCTCGTTGTTGACCAGCATCGCCGCGACGAGTGCCGTCCGCCCGTCGATCGCCGCCCGCGCGGCGTCGCGATCGACCAGCCCGTCCGCCCCCACCGGCAGCACCACGACCTCCGCCCCGCGCCGTGCCAGCGCCTGTACGGTATCGAGGACACAGGCATGTTCGGTGGCGATCGTCACCACCTTCGGTCGCGACGCGCACAGCCGTTCGAACGTGCCGGCGATCGCCCAGTTCGCCGCCTCGGTCGCGCCGCTGGTGAAGAACAGCCGCCCACCCGGCGCGCCCAGCGCCGCCAGCACCTGCCCCCGCGCCACCTCGACCGCCGCCTTCGCCCGCCGCCCCGCGCGATGCGGCGAATGCGGGTTGGCGTGCTGGTCGCGCAGCCACGGCACCATCGCCGCGAATGCTTCGGGGGCCAGCGGGGTCGTCGCCTGATAGTCGAGATAGGTCACGCCATCGCGCTCCATGCCGCGGCAAAGGCATCGACGTCCTGCGCCGTCGTCGTCCACCCGAAGCTGACCCGGATCACCTCGCTCGCCGCCTTCGCCTCCATGCCCATCGCCGACAGGACGTGGCTGGTCTTGAGCGTTCCCGACGAACACGCGCTTCCCGCCGACACCGCGAACCCGGCGGAATCCAGCCGCATCAGCTGCGCCGCTGCCGATCGTCCCGGCAGGCGATAGGCGGCGATGGTCGGGATCCGGGGCGACGCATCGGCGACGATTTCGCCCCCGCCCGCCCGGATCGCCGCGTCGAGCCCGGCGCGCAACGCCGCCGCCCGTTCGAACCAGTCGCGCGGCGCCTCCAGCGCGGCGGCGAAGCCCAGCGCCGCCGGCACATTCTCGGTCCCGCCGCGATAGCCCTGTTCCTGCCCGCCGGTCGGGGTCAGCGACGCGAAGTCGCGCACCAGCAACGCGCCGATCCCCGGCGGCCCGCCCAGCTTGTGCGCCGACACCACGATCAGGTCGGCGTCCGGCAAGGGCAGCTTGCCCGCGCTCTGCGACGCATCGACCACCAGCACCCCGTTACGGACCGCGACGCCGTCCAGCGGCTGCACCACGCCCGTCTCACTGTTCGCCGCCTGCACCGCGATCCGCCGCCCCCCGGGCAGCGCGGCCACATCGACCAGCCCGTCGCCTCCGACCTCCAGGCGGTCCGCGCCGGCCACGCGCAGCACCGCGTCATGTTCGACGCACGTCGCGACCGCATCGGCACCGCCCAGCGCGATCGCCAGCGCCTCGCTCGCCCCGCCGGTCAGGATCACCTCGCCATGCCAGCCCAGCGCCGCGGCGATCCGCGCGCGCGCATCCTCCAGCGTCCGGCGCGCCGCACGCCCCTCGGCATGGGGGCTGGACGGGTTGGCCCAGCGCGCCATGCCCTCCGCCACGGCGGCAGCGGCTTCGGGGCGGATCGGGGTCGTCGCGGCATGGTCCAGATAGATGCGGGTCGTCAAAACACTTCCGTTCCGATTGCTTGACCCTATATAGCCGCGATCCCTATTCGCGCCATCGCCGCGCCCGAAACATAACAGGACGTCCCATGCCCGAAGTCATCTTCCCCGGTCCCGAAGGTCGGCTGGAGGGCCGGTTCGCTCCCGCACCGCGTCCGCGCGCACCGGTCGCGATGATTCTGCATCCGCATCCCTCGTCGGGCGGAACGATGAACAACCGCATCGTGCAGGAACTCTACAAGACGTTCCAGCGCCGCGGCTTCGCCACGCTGCGCTTCAACTTCCGCGGCGTGGGCAAGAGCCAGGGCACGTTCGACAACGGCGTCGGCGAACTGTCCGACGCCGCCTCGGCGCTCGACTGGGTGCAGAGCTTCCACCCCGAAGCGCAGACGACGTGGATCGCGGGCGTCAGCTTCGGCGCGTGGATCGGCATGCAGTTGCTGATGCGCCGCCCGGAAATCCGCGGCTTCATCTCGATCGCGCCGCCGGCCAACATGTACGACTTCACCTTCCTCGCGCCCTGCCCCTCGTCGGGCATCATCATCCAGGGCGATGCGGACGAGGTCGTGACGCCGGCCGCCACGCAGAAGCTGGTCGACAAGCTGCGCACCCAGCGCCACATCACGATCCATCACGACACGATCCCGGGCGCCAACCACTTCTTCCAGAACGAGATGCCCGAACTGATGGGCAGCGTGGACAAGTATCTGGACATGCGGCTGGACCCGAACTCGCCGATCAAGTGAGCCCGGCGCCGCGGGTCGCTACGCCGACCCGCGCCTTCGCGCCGGGCCGGCCGGCGGCGCGAACCGCGCCGACCGACGACGCGGCTTCGCCGCGTCGCGCCCACGCTTATCCCCCCCCCCTTTATCCAGCTTGCCATATTGCAATACCGGCATAGGATGGCTTCCATCCCATCCGATCGGACGACCTCATCATGCTGACCGCCCTCCTCGCCCTCGCCCTTCAGGCACCTGCCCCGCAGCCGCCCGCCACGCCCGAAAAGCCCAAGGCCGAAAAGAAGATCTGCCGCCGCGATGCCGCGACCGGATCGATCATGACGATGCGCACCTGCCGCACGCAGAGCGAATGGTCGCAGGTCGATAGTGCCGCCGCCGACGTCACCGCCGAAGCACTGCGCCAGCGCGCCAACGCCGGTACGTCGATGACCTCCACGCGCGACGGGAACTGATCACACCGTCCAGATCGCGACATTGCCGATCATGACGACGGCGCACGCCAGCATCAGGCTGCCGTTGCGCCGTTCGCCACGCGCGATCATGCGGATGCCGAACACGATCAGCAGGATCGCAACCACCATCAGGATCGCGAGCAGCGTCCCCGCCGGTCCCCGGTTCATGCCGCCAGCACCTTCGCATAGGCGGTGGCATCGACGTTCCCGCCCGATACCAGCACCAGCGTACCCGGCACGACCGTAACCCGTTTCGACAGTAGCGCTGCCAGCGCGACTGCGCCGCCGGGTTCGACGACGGCGCGCAGGTGCTGCATCGCCCAGCGCTGTGCCGCCGCGATCTCGCCCTCGCTGACCGCCACGCCGGTTGCGCCACGCCGCGACAGCACGTCGAACGTCCGCTCCGCCACCCGGGTCGTTCGCAGCGCGTCGCACGCGGTCGGCGGCGCGTCCGGTCCGACCGGCTCGATCCATCCCGCCTCAAGGCTGCGGCGCATGTCGTCCCAGCCCTCGGGCTCGACCGTCACCACCTCCGCCTCGGGCAGCGCCAGTGCGATCCCGGCCGCCAGCCCACCGCCGCCGCACGGGACGATCGCCCTGACCGGCGCGGGCAACCCGGCCGCGGCCATCTGCGCCGCCGCCTCGATACCCGCCGATCCCTGCCCCTCGATGACCCACGGATCGTCGAAGCTCGGCACCAGCGTCGCGCCGCGCGCATGGGCCAGATGCGCCGCGATCTTCTCGCGGCTCTCGGTCGCCCGGTCGTAGCGAACCACCTCAGCGCCCAGCGCCATCGTCGCCGCCAGCTTCGTCGGCGGGGCATCGGCGGGCATCACGATCGTCGCGGCGATTCCCAGCCGCTTCGCGGCCCACGCGACTCCTTGCGCGTGGTTGCCGGACGAAAACGCCACGATGCCGCGCGCCCGCGATTCGTCGCATAACGCCGTCAATCGGTGCCATGCCCCGCGCAACTTGAACGCGCCGACCGGTTGCAATGACTCCATCTTCAAAGCGACCGGCAACCCGTTGAGTTCCCTTATCATAAGTGGGGATGGCGGCAGGATTTCCGCGATCTTCGCGGCGGCATCGCGCACCCCGGCGCGGGTCGGTTGTCGCATAATCGTCATAAATTGCACTTTCTGCCGCACAAGCACTTTACATCAAGGTTTGTGGGTCATAGATCGCGCCTCCGCTGCCCCATGGGACTTCCAACCGCAAGGCAGCTTTTGTCACCGTATGCCGAAAGGCAATTGGAGGTCCCTTGAATTGGCCAAGCACAATAGCGCGCTGGGGCTAGCTGCCCCCTTTATCGCCCGTAGCTCCTCCTTCGAGCGTGGGATCGACATTGCAGAGCGCCGACCGGTCGAACCGGTAACGCTCGTTCGCCCGCACGCCGCAGCGCGCGCCGCCCGCTTCTTCGCAGAGAAGTTTCCGGGCCGCTCGATGTATGCGGTGAAGGCGAATCCGTCGCCCGACCTGCTGCATATCCTGTGGGATAACGGCATCGCCCATTACGACACCGCGTCGATCGGCGAAGTGCGCCTCGTGAAGGCGACGCTGCCGGACGCGACCTGCCACTTCATGCACCCGATCAAGGCTCCGGAAGCGATTGCCGAGGCCTATTTCGACCATGGCGTGCGCACCTTCTCGCTCGACAGCATGGACGAACTGCACAAGATCGTGCGCGCCACCGACGGTGCGACCGACCTGACGCTGTGCGTCCGCCTGCGCGTGTCGTCCGAATATGCCAAGCTGTCGCTCGGCTCGAAGTTCGGCGTCGGCCATGCCGAGGCCAGGGAACTGCTGATCGCGACCCGCCAGGTCGCCGATGCGCTCGGCATCTGCTTCCATGTGGGCAGCCAGACCATGTCGCCCGACGCCTATGCCGGGGCGATGGAGCGCGTCCGCGCCGCCATCGTCGACGCGGGCGTCACCGTCGACGTGATCGATGTCGGCGGCGGCTTCCCGTCGCGCTATCCGGGCATGACCCCGCCGCCGCTGGAGCGCTATTTCGAAACGATCCATCGCGCGTTCGAAAGCCTGCCGATCAGCTATTCGGCCGAGCTGTGGGCCGAACCGGGCCGGTCGCTGTGCGCCGAATATGCCTCGGTCGTGGTGCGCGTCGAACATCGCCGCGGGTCGGAGCTGTTCATCAACGACGGTGCCTATGGCTCGCTGTTCGATGCGGCGCATATCGGCTGGAAATATCCGGTGCAGCTGCTGCGGCAGCCGGAATCGGACGCGCGCGACATGGACTTCAGCTTCTGGGGTCCGACCTGCGACGATATCGACCAGATGCAGGGCCCGTTCCCGCTGCCGGCCGATACCCGCAGCGGCGATTATTTCGAGATCGGGATGCTCGGCGCCTATGGCTCGGCCATGCGCACCGCGTTCAACGGCTTCGGCAACGGCGAGAATGTCGTGACCGACGACGAACCGATGGAGTCGATGTACGTCGAACTCGAAGCGGAACCGGCGTTCGCGTCGAACAACGTCGTCAAGCTGTAACCACTCGATCCTAAGCATTCCCCTCCCCCTTCCCGCTTGTCGCGGGAGGGGCCGGGGGTGGGCAACGCATGGCATTGCCGCTATGCGACCGCCTTCGGCTCCTCTCGCGCGTGCGTGGCAGGAGGCCAAACCGGGTTTCCGCGTCCCCATAACGACGACGGCTTATCGATGATGATGGGACCATCATGACCGACACGACGATCAACGACACCCGCAAGGCCGAACTGCTTTCGACCACGGTCGAGCATGTCGACATCACCACGTTCGACGCCCGCCCGATCATCGACGCCATGGGCAAGATGAGCTTCACCAGCCGTGATCTCGCCCGCGCCACCCGCATCTATAACCAGATGCTGGAGGACAAGGACTGCTCGATCTTCCTCGTGATCGCCGGATCGACCTCGGCCGGCGGCTGCATGGACCTGTATGCCGAACTGCTGCGCTCGAACATGATCGACGGCGTCGTCGCCACCGGCGCGTCGATCGTCGACATGGATTTCTTCGAAGGTCTGGGCCACAAGCACTATCAGGCGCTGGAAATCCCCGACGACAACGTGCTGCGCTCGCTCTACATCGACCGCATCTACGACACCTATATCGACGAAGAGCAGTTGCAGGATTGCGACCACACCATCGGTGAGATCGCCAATTCGCTCGAGCCCAAGGCCTATTCGTCGCGCGCCTTCATCCGCGAGATGGGCAAATATCTGTCGGAGCACGGCAAGAAGGAAAACAGCCTCGTCAAGCTGGCCTACGAGCATGACGTGCCGATCTTCTGCCCGGCGTTCGTCGACAGCTCGGCCGGCTTCGGTCTGGTCAAGCATCAGGTCGACCGTGCGAAGGAAGGCAAGCCGTACATGGTGCTCGACGCCATCGCCGACTTCCGCGAACTGACCGATATCAAGATCAAGGCGGGCACCACCGGCCTGCTGATGATCGGCGGTGGCGTGCCGAAGAACTTCATCCAGGACACCGTCGTCTGCGCCGAAATCCTCGGCCATGACGATGTCGAGATGCACAAATACGCAGTGCAGATCACCGTCGCCGACGTGCGCGATGGCGCCTGCTCGTCGTCGACGCTCAAGGAAGCGGCCAGCTGGGGCAAGGTCGACACCGCGCTCGAACAGATGGTGTTCGCCGAAGCGGGTTCGGTCATGCCGCTGCTCGCCTCGGACGCATATCATCGCGGCGCGTGGAAGAACCGCGCCAAGCGCGCCTTCGGCAAGATGTTCGACTGATCATCCGACAGCGAAACGGGAACGGCGGGGGAGCGATCCCCCGCCGTTTTTGTTTGGGCAGTTCCCGAAGCGTTCCGTCGCCGGAAGCGGATCGACGCTCGCCATTTCCCGGCGACCCGCCATCCTTCCCGGACAGCCACCTCCCGTCACCCCGGACCTGATCCGGGGTCCCGCTGCTTCCTCGGCCCTACAGCCTAATCCATCTGTCAGGAACCGTCGCCCCAGCAAAGGCTGGGGCCTCAAGCGGCTCCTGCTGCGTGCTACCACCGGGAGATCCCAGCCTTCGCTGGGATGACGCCCGGTTTGAACAGGGTGGATCAAACACCTAAGCCACGTCCGCCCCGTACCCCGGCGAAGACCCCGGCCCAGTTGAAGGCCGCCCCCTACAGCTTGAACCCGTAGCGCGCATATTGCCGGTCGATCATCGGCTGCATCCGCCGCGCCAGCGCAAGGTCGCTTGCCGCCTCGGCATCGCGCTTGCTGGCCTTGAGCACCGCCGCACGCAGATACCGGCTGCCCGCCATGTCGGGATTGGCGGCCAGCACCGTGTCGAGGTCGGCCAGCGCCTCGGGATAGCGGCCCATCCGGTACCAGACCAGCGCCCGGCTATCGAGCGCGGCCATCGTGTCGTTGCTGAGTTCGATCGCGCTGGTGCAATCCTTCAGCGCGGTGTCGAGCATGACGCCGCGCGTTCCCTTCGCCCAGCACCGCCCGTTCAGCAGGACCGGCGCCCCCGGCTTCTCGCCGATCAGGCTGTCGTACAGCGCCACCGCTTCCTTCGGATCGCCGAACTCGCCCAGCAGGCTCGCCTTCATCTGGCGCAGGAAAGCGCGCGATTCGCCGCCCAGCGCGATGCGTTCGTCCAGCAGCGCGATCGCCCCCTTCAGGTCGCCGGTCTCCGCCCGAGTTTGTACGACCTGTCCGATCGCATTGTTGGCCGACGGGTCCAGCGCCCGTGCGCGCTCTGCATCGGCCAGTGCCCTGGCCATGTCGCCCATGTTGAACTGGGCATAGGACCGCTGGAGATACAGATCGACGGTGGGTTCGGTGGCGATGATCTTGTCCAGGTCGGCCACCGCCGCGCGATAATCGCCGATCCCGGCCTCGAACGTCGCCCGGCTCTGATAGCCGCTCATCTCGTCGGGGTCGGCGGCAATGGCCTTACCATAGACGCTGCGGATCGCCGCGACCTGGCTCGATTTGGCCAACGTCGCCGGGTCCAGCGTCCAGCGCCGCGGCGTATCGACCGGGGCGACGACGCGCGGGATATTCGCCTTGGCGGTGGCCACCGCATCGCGTTCCGCCGGAATGCGTGCCGCCGGCACCTCCACCCCGGTCAGGTCGAACCGCTCGTCCATCGTCAGCAGCCCGCCCACCAGCCGCGTCGTCCGCCGTACCTTGATCCCCGCCAGGGTCTGGTCGGCATCGGGCGTCCCGTCGAGCGTGAAGCCGCGCCCGCCATCGGGCAGCGTCACCCGGACATGCCGCACCATCGCCATCGGCGGCGGTGCCGCGACCGGAATGTCCTTCCAGTCGGGCCGGCTGCGGTCGGGCGAGAAGTCCATGTCGTCGAGCGCACCGCCCAGCGACCGCTTGCGCCGCCGGTCCTCGACCGACCAGCTGGTGTTGACCACGCCCCGCGCCCGGATCGTCACGTCGCCGGTCGCGGCGTCGGGCGTGATGCTGCCATCGGCGAACTGCCCCTCGCCGATCGTGCCCTGCAGAACCGTGGAGATCAGTTCGCGCTGCTCCTTCGGCCCGACCTGGCTCTTCGCCGCGCGCAGCTGTGCCGCCATCGCACCATGCGTCACCATCGTGACGCTGACCGCGCTGGGCAGGTCGACCGCACCGCTCTCGTCGGCATCGATCGTCAGCTCCACCATCGGCCGCGCGGCGGCGTGCGTCTCGATCTTCATCGGCTGGGCACCGGCGGCTCGCAGCGGCAGGACATAGCCGACGCCGGGCGTATCGCGGATATCGGCGATGCGCGCATTGCTGCCGGTCCCGTCCAGCCACAGCGTCTCGCCGCCGATCGTCGCGCGCACGAACACATGGTTGAACGCCGCCGCGCTCGGCAGGCGTTCGGGCACGAAATCGCCCAGACCGACGCTGGCGATCACCGGCTCCGCCTCGATCCCCATCGTTCGCAGCATCGCCAGCAGCATCACCGTCTTGGCCTTGCAGTCGCCGTAACGGACTTCCCACGTCCTTGCAGGGGTTTGTGGCACATAGTTACCACCATCCATCCCGACCGCGAGATAGCGGATCTTGTCCTGCACCACCTCCAGCGCGCGCTGCGCCCGGCCGATCGGCGTCGGCTCCGCCTTCACGATCGCCGTGACCTCGCCGGCCAGCGGGCTGCCGGCCGCGATCAGTCCGTCGGTGCGGTACAGCGGTTCGAACGTCTTCGACACGTCGGCCCAGTCGGCGAAGCTCGCGACCTCCAGCAGCGGCGGATGGCGGAAGCGTGACGGCGCGTCCTCCGGCATCTCCTTGGCCTTCGCCAGCGGCATGGCGAAGCTCAGCTCGGTCACGTCGCCCTTGCGCACCGGCGTCGCTGCCACGCCATCGGCCAGCAGCTTCCATTTCGGCGCGCTGTCGCTGTTCCACAGATACCTCACCCGTCCGGCGCCGATCCGGATCGGCAGCGCGGGCAGCGCCACGACGTCCTGCACCCGCCCGCCCAGCGCCGGGTCGCGCGCCGTGACCGAGAAGCGCAAGTCGAGCAGGTCGCCAACCTCCAGCCCCTCGACCGCCATCGTCGCGGTCAGGATACCGGTCAGCTCGCGCTGCTCCAGCGACTGTTCGCGGCGCAGTACGGTGAACTTCTGCCCCTTGGCCAGCAGGTCGATCCGCTGCTCGCCGCGCAGGATGGACAGGCCGTGGACGATCAGGTCGCCCTTGTCCGGCGCCCAGGGCAGCGTCAGCGTCGCCGCCTGCGACAGCATCTCGGCGGTCGCGATCCGGGTGCGCTGGTGGACATAGGAGGTCAGCCGGTCGCCATCGATCCGCTTCTGGAAATCCAGCAGCGCCAGCGGCGGCAGCTCGTCGACCGGCCCGGCCGGCATCGCGGGCGGGGCCGCCACCCATGCCGGCGCGGGTTGATAGAGCGGCGTATCGCTCGCCCATGCCAGCGCCGGAACACACACCGCTGCCAGAATCGCAGCCTTCACTACCGCCACACGCGTCACGATCATCCCCCTGTCGCACCGGCCCCCGCCGGTGGTTGGCCAAGGTCTATCGACCCGGCGGGGCTTGTCGAGGGGCAAACCGCGTCCGCACCGGAACGTCATGCTTCCTCCACACCGCCTGCACCGATAGGATCACGCGCAACATGGATGGGAGAGGAACGGAGATGGTCGATCGACGGACGATGCTGGCAGCCGCGCTCGCGCTGCCGGTCGCGGGGCGGGCCGCGGCGGCGCAGCCTGCGCCCCGGCCGGGGACGGCCCCCCTGACCCCATGGCCCCCGCGCGAACATTTCCGCCTCTGGCCGGGCAAGCCGCCCGGCGCGCCGGCGAACCTGCCGGCCTACGCCCCGTCGATGAACGGCCGCCCCGACATGCGCGAGCTGTGGTTGCGTGGCGTCGCCGATCCGGTCGTCGGCATCTTCCGCCCGGCAAAGCCCAACGGCACCGCCGTCCTCTCAATCCCCGGCGGCGGCTACGGCTTCGTCTCTATCGAAAATGAGGGGATCGACGTCGCCAGGGCACTGAACCCCGCGGGCATCACCGTCTTCGTCCTCGCCTACCGCCTGCCCGGAGAAGGCTGGGACGGGGCGCAGGACGTGCCGTTGCAGGACGCACAGCGCGCGATGCGGCTGATCCGCGCCGACGCGGCGCGCTACGGCATCGACCCGGCCAGGCTCGGCGCATGCGGCTTTTCGGCGGGCGGGCATCTCGCCGGATCGCTGACCATCGCCCATGACGAACGCGTCTATGCCCCCGTCGACGCTGCCGACCGGCAATCGGCCCGCCCCGCCTTCACCGGGCTGGTCTATCCGGTCACCACCATCGCCGCGATGGACCGCGGCGGCGCCGGCCGGCCCGATGGCCCGATGCAGGTATATCGGCGCTACGACATCCCCGCCCGGGTGACCGCGCAGGCCCCGCCGGTCTTCCTCGCCCATTCGGTCGACGACCCCGTCTGCCCGGTCGATCAGTCGCTGGCGATGCTCGCCGCCTGCCGCCGCGCGAAGGTGCCGGTCGAGGCGCATCTGTTCGAACGCGGCGGCCATGGCTGGGGCGCGCTGCATGCACCGATGGACAGCCCGCAGCGCGTCTGGACCGACCTGTTCACGCGGTGGATCGGGGAGCGCAAATAGGGCTGTCCTACAACAGCTCACCTGGCCTAACCGTCACCCCGGCGCAAGCTGGGGTGACGATGATGGCTGGAGGAGGGAACGTCACCCACCCCAACGGCGCACGAGTGTGACTTTCGTGACCTTTGGCCTACCCGAACAGCCGCCGCGCGCTGCGGTCCAGCATCACCAGCTGCCACAGCGTCCGGCCATGTTCTGCCCGCCCGGCACGATGCTCGGCCGCCATCCGCTCGACCACATGGGGGTCGAACCATGTCGCCAGCACCGGTGAGCGCGCCAGCGCCGCCGCCTCGTCGGCAAGGCTCGCGCGGAACCACGCGCTGACCGGGGTGACGAACCCCATCTTCGGCCGGTACAGGATCTCGCGCGGCAGCCACGGCTCCAGCGCCTTCTTCATCAACCACTTGCCTTCACCGCCGCGCAGCCGCAGCTTGGCCGGCAGCGTGGCGCAGAACTCGATCAGCCGGTGGTCCAGCAACGGCTCGCGCGCCTCCAGCCCCACCGCCATGCTGGTCCGGTCGACCTTGGTCAGGATGTCGCCCGGCAACCAGTGCCGGAAATCGGCATATTGCGCGCGGTCCAGCCCGTCGCGCGCCGGGGCGGCCCGCATGGTGGCGACATAGCGCTCCTCGCCGCGATAGCCGCCAAGCTGCCGCGCCATCGCCTGTCCGTACAGCCCCTGGCGCACCGCCGGCGTCGTCACCCCGACCGCCTGTGCATAGGCTTCGTCGCCGTCCTGCGCCAACGCCAGCAGCGTCGTCTTGGCGCGGAACGGGCGCGGTGCCCAGTCGGCCTTGGGATACACGTCGCCCAGTGCCCCGAACACCGGCTCGCGCAGTCCCGGCGGCAACAGCGAACGCACCCGCTCCTCCGCCGCATGAAATCTGTAGCGGCGATAGCCGGCCAGCGCCTCGTCCGCGCCATCGCCCGACAGCGCCACCGTCACCCGCTCGCGGGCCAGTGCGCATACCTGATAGGTCGCCAGCGCCGACGCATCGGCAAAGGGTTCGTCGAACGCGTCGACCAGCGTGTCGATCAACGCGAAGTCGTCCGACGCGACGGTGCGCACCGCATGGTCGGTGGCGAAGCGCCTGGCGACGAGCCCGGCCGGCCCGCGCTCGTCATGTCCCGCTTCGTCGAACCCGATGGTGCAGGTCTGCACCGGCGCGCGGCTGGCCTCCGCCATCAGCGCGACGACCGCCGACGAATCGACCCCACCCGACAGGAACGCGCCCAGCGGCACGTCGGCGACCATCCGCGACCGTACCCCCTCGCGCATCCGCTCGACCAGTTCGGCCTGCAACTCGCGCGTGCTGCCGCGCGCCCGGTTCGAGAAATCGATGTCCCACCACCGCACCGGTTGCGGCAGCGAACGCCCACGCTCGATCAGCAGGAAATGCCCGGCCGGCAGCTTCTTCACGCCGGCGACGATGCAGGAATCGTCGGGCACATAGCCCAGCGCCATGTAATCCTCGATCGCCGCCAAGTCGGGCGTCCGCCGCACCATCGGATGCGCCAGCAGTCCCTTCAGTTCCGACGCGAACGCCACCGCGCCGTCGCACAGCTCGACATAATGGAACGGCTTCACTCCCATCCGATCGCGCGCGACGAACAGCGCCTGCCGCCCCGCATCATAGATGGCGAAGGCGAACATCCCATTCAGCCGCGCCAGCATGTCCGGCCCCCATGCCGTCCAGGCATGGAGCAGCACCTCGGTATCGCCCTGCGTCCGGAACACCGCGCCCTTCGCGCGCAGCTCGGCGCGCAGCTCGGCGAAGTTGTAGATTTCGCCGTTGAAGGTGATGATCGCCTGTTCGCCCGGCAACGCCATTGGCTGCGGACTGCCGCCGACATCGATGATCGACAGCCGGCGATGGCCCAGCCCCACGCCCAGCGCGGTCCACACGCCCGATCCGTCGGGGCCGCGATGCGCCTGCGCGTCGGTCATCGCGACGATCCGCGCCGGATCGATCGGCTTGGGATTGGTCGGGTGGAACAGCCCGGCGATGCCGCACATGCTACTGCATCCCCGCCGCGCGGTCGGCGATCCGGTCGATCGGGCCTGCGGCCACCACGAAGTCGGCGATCGCCGCGCGCGGATCATGCCCGTCCTTGCGCGCCGACAGCAGTATCGCGACCCCGCGCTGCGGCCCGCCCAGCAACTTGGCCTTCAGCGTCTCCAGCTTGACTCGGTCGGCGCTGCCGGTCGTCGTCGACCCGATGCGATACCAGGTCGCGACCTCGCGTTCGACCGGGCCGGGCGCGGCCATGCGCAGCGTGGCGCTGCCGGCGATCGGCGCGGTGTCGGCGATCCGTACCCAGCGGTCGTTCTCGCGGATCGCGCCTGTTCCGAACCCTACCAATTCATGCCCCTCGCCCTGCGATCCATAGACGGCGACGACCATGTCGACGCTGCGCCCCCGCCCGTCGCCATAGCGCCCGATCAGGAAATGGTCAGCACCCGGATAGTTCGGCACCCACGGCTCGCCATCCACCGCGATCCGCTGCCACCCCGGCACCGCCGGCAGTTCGATCCGCGCCGGCAATGCCTGCACCCGCCGGTCTACGATCCAGCCCCATCCGGCGAACACGACCGCGACCGCCAGTACCGCCGCCGCCGCCAGTGTGCCGTCGGCGCCGCGCATCGGCATCGCCTGCACGCTCGCCACGTCGAACCACGGCGCATCCGGATCGCGATCGAACCAACGCCACCCGATCGCCAGCACCGCCGCCATGGTCAATGCGAAGAACACCCAGCCATAGACGATATGGTCGAACCCGGTCGCCGCCTCGACCGAGGTCAGATGCGCGGCATAGATCGTCCCCGCCGCGCGGAGGCCGTTCGCCAGCACCGGGACCACCAGCGCCAGCGCCATGAACGCCGCCCGCCGGCGCCATGTGACGTAGCAGACATTGGCGACCAGCGCGCCGTACGCGACCATGGCAATGACGAACTTCGACCCCGAACACGCCTCCGCCACTTCGAAATAGCCGTTGGGGATGGTGATGAGTACCCCGTCGACCGCCGCCGGTACGCCCAGCGCGTGCAGGATCGGCATGGTCAGCGACACCGTCGCCCCCTGCAACCACGGCTCCAGGAAGTCGCCGAACGGCACCAGAAACGCGATATAGGCCAGCGGAAACGCCAGCCCCCGCGCCACCCGCGCGCCCAGCAGCGTGACGACCGCGCCCTGCAGCATCGCTACCAGCCCGGCATGGCGGAACAGCGCGACCGCCGCCGCCTCCCCGACCAGCCACGTCGCCCCGCCCGCCGCGACGATCGCCAGCCCCGGCCACCACGCCTGCGGGGTCAGCTGCGCCAGCTCGCGCCGCCGCTGCCATACCAGCCAGCCGAAGATAGGCGGCACGAACAGGCAATGGCCATAGGTGGTCGAATTCCACCAGATATCGACCATGTCGGCGACATCGCGGTGAAAGATCGCCAGCAGCGCCGCCCACATGCCCCCGAGCGCCGGCAACGACCGCCGCCACGCCGGATCGGCGACCGTCGGTTGATCGAGGGCGATACCGGTCATGCCAGTCCCAGCAGTCCGGCCAGCGGCGCCAGTCGCGCTTCCCAGCCATAGCGCTCGATCGTCCGCGCCCGTGCCGCCACACCCAGTGCCGCCGCCCCCGCCGGATCGTCCAGCACCGCCGCGATCTCGCGCGCGAACCCGGCCGCATCGCCGGCGACGCGGATCGTGCCCCGATGATCGATCCCCTCCGCCGCCGCGCTCGACGCCACGACCGGGCGGGCCATCGCCATCGCCTCCAGCACCTTGTTCTGAATACCGCGCGCCAGCAGCAGCGGCGCGACGACCACCGCGGCGGCGGCGATCCAGCCGCGCACATCGGCGACCTCGCCGGTCACGATCACCCGCTCGCCCGCCAGCGCCCGCACCGCCGCGCTCGGCCCCCGCCCGACGATCGCGAAGCGTGCGCCGGGTAGCAGCGGGAGCACCTCGCCCACGAACCAGCGCACCGCATCGATGTTCGGCCGGTAATCCATCTGCCCGGTAAACACGATCAGCGGTCCGGCCGCCTCGACCGGCGTCACCCCGGCCGGATCGAAGAACGCGGTATCGATCCCGTTCTCGATCGCGAACACCGCCTCGTCGTCCGCCTGTCCACGAAACAGCGCCGCCTCCGCCTCGCTGACCAGCAGCGTCGCGACCGCACGGTCGGCGATCCCGCGCTCGAACCGGCCGAGCAGCCGCCCCTCGCGCCGCATCATCCAGCGCATGGCCCCACGCGCATCATCGGCATAGGCGGCAAACTTCGCCGAATCCACGTCGACGAAATCCATCACGAACCGCGCATCGGCCGGCAGATACTGCGCCATCTGCCCCGAATAGACATAGACCGCGTCATAGCGCCGCTCGCCCAGCAGCCGCGTCACCTCCGCGCGCATCGCGGGGCTGTCGAACGCCGCCTCCGACACCGTCCGCCCCTGCGCCAGCGCTTCCACCGCCGCCCGCGCATTGCCCTTGGTCCGCGGCAGGACCGTCGCGCTGGCGCACCATTGCCGCAGCGCATCGTCATGACCCAGGTCGCGCGGATCGTCGGCAAAGCTCGCCAGATGCACCCGCCCCAGCGTCGACAGATGCCGCATCACATGGTGGCTGCGCACCTTGTCGCCACGATCGGGGGGATAGGGAACGCGGTGGGCGAGGAGCAGGATCTCGCTCACCCCAGCCCCTTCGCGATGAACGGCCCGACCCGGTTGGCGACCGCGACCGGCAGCTTCTGCCACGCCGCGATCTTCAGCCGGTATCGGGGGTTGAGCGGGCTCGCATCGCGGGGGCTTGCGCCATCGGCGGTCCACGTCGGATAGCCCAGCGGCTCGCCGGCAAAGCCCCAGTTCTTCTTGTACGCCGCCGGCCCGGTCCCGGCCTTCGACCGCCCGAAATCGAACGCGGTGCATCCGCGCTGCCGGGCATGGCGCATCAGTTCGAAATACATCCGCTCGTTGGCGCGCAATCCCCGCGCCGCCGCCGTGCCGCCGCCCCAATAGGGATAGACCGTGCCCCGCCAATAGACCGACAGCACGCTCGCCACCGCGACGCCGTCATGCCGCACGGTCAGCACATCGGCATCCGCGCCGAACCGCTCGATCACCTCGGCGAACAACCGTCGCGGAAACACCGGCGTGCCGAGGTTGCGCACCGAAGTCCCATAGACGTGGAAATGCTCCGCCAGCGCCGCCTCGTCCCGCCCGACCGCGATCTCGAACGGCTCGGCCAGCGCCTTGCGCACATCGGCCCGCTGCTTGCGCGGGATCGCCAGCAATTCGGCGTCGTCGTCGACTGCCAGCGGCCGGACGAACCCGACATAGCGCGTATCGTCCCACGTCCAGCCTGCGCCTTCGACCGGCGCGCCCCCGCGCATCTCGATCGTCGGACAGCCAAGCTCCCGCGCCGTCGCGACCGCAGCCGCCGCCAGCACCTGCGCCGCGCCCGGATCGGTGGTCAGGATACCGCCACCCACCCCGAACCCGGTCGATACCAGCGCCGCCCCGAACAACGGCGACCGTATCCGGGTCAGCGGCACCAGCCCGACGAGTTCGCCCTCCGCCTCGGCCAGCAACATCCGGAACCGCTGCCCGCATCCCGCGGCCGTCGCCTCGCCCCAAACGGGCAGGTGGAACGGCGTGCCCCCGGGCTGTGCCGCCACGAACGCCGCGATCCGCGCGCGTTCGCCCGGATCGTCCAGTCGCGCCTGCCGCACGACAGGGGTCACAACGCGCCCGCGCGGTCCGCGACGATCGCGTCGGCCCGGCCCCATTCATGGTTCGCCATCAGCCGTTCGAGCTTGCCCGCCATCGCCCCCAGCCGCGAATAATGCCGCACCTTCGACTTCAGCGGCGCGGTCTTCACGCGTGGCTGGCCCGGATCGATCTCCCACGGATGGAAATAGAACATCGCCGGATGTGCCTCGACGCGGTTGCTGCGCACCACCGCATCCTCGACTACCCGGTTGGGCAGCAGGCGGAAGAACCCGCCGCCGGCCGACACCTCGCGCCCCAGCACCCTGGCCAGCGTGATCGGCCATTCGATCAGGTCGCTGCCGGCCACCGGCCGGTGCAGCGCGCGGGGCGAATCGGTCCAGCCATAATGATCGTGGCGCAGCGGCGCGACCGACGAGGAATAGGCATAGCCTTCGTCCGCCAGCACGGCGTGCGCCCATGGCGTGCGCTTGTCGATCGAGAAACTGGGCGCGCGATAGCCGGTCACCGCCTGGCCCCCGGCATCCTCCAGCGCGGCCTTCGCCCGGGCCAGATCGGCGCGAAATTCATCCGCCGTGAAGGTAAACACCCGCTGGTGGTCCCACCCGTGGCTCGCCAGCTCGTGCCCGCCCGCGACGATCCGCTGCATCAGCGCCGGAAACCGGTGCGCGACCCAGCCGAGCGTGAAGAACGTCGCCTTGACCCCGCCCGCGGCGAACAGGTCGAGCACCGCGTCGGTATTCGCCTCGACCCGGCATTCGAGCCCGTCCCAGTCGCGTCGGTCGATGACCTTTTCGAACGCGCCGACCTGGAACCAGTCCTCGACGTCGACCGACATCGCGTTGCGCAAGGGAGGGGACATGGCGCGGTCAGCCGGCGTGGCGCATCGACGTCAGGTCGGGGCGGCGCTGATCGCCTTCCACCCAATCGACCAGCAGCGTCAGCACCCGGCGCAACGCCGCATCCTGCTCCTCCAGCCGTTCCTCCAGCGCGGCGATCCGCGCGGTCAGCGCCGCGGTATCGCCATCGCCGACCGGCGCGACCACAGGCTCCGTCCCGGCCGGCACCGACCAGTTGTCGGGCTCGACCACCGACAGGTGGATCGGACGCGGCGGCATCGGCGGCGGCGGCGGGGTCATCGGCAGCGGATCGGCATCGACCACCGGGGTCGCCTCGGCGACCGGCGCCACGGCGCGCATCACCGGGGCCGCTTCCGGCGCGGTCGTGCCCAGCCCGTCGCCGTCGAGGTCGGCGATCACCTGCTCCACGTCCAGCGCCCCGAACCGATCGATCCCCTCGATCGCACCGTACAGCAGCACGCGGCTGGCCAGCTGGTTCAGCCGGCGCGGGATTCCCCCGGACCAGTGGTGCAGCGCCGCCAGCGATTCGTGGCCGAAGCTCGGGCTGCCGGTCCACCCGACCACGCCCAGCCGGTGTTCCAGATACGGCCCGACCTCTTCCAGCCCCATCGGGTCGAGGTGGTGCATCGCGATCACCCGCTGGCGCAGCTGTTCCAGCCGGTCCGACCCGTATAGTCGCTGGCGGAACTCGGGCTGGCCGAGCAGGAATATCTGCAACAGCGCATAGCCGCCCGCCTGGAAATTCGACAGCATACGCAATTCTTCGATCGACCCGACCGGCAGCGACTGCGCCTCGTCGATCACCAGCAGCGTGCGCCGCCCTGCGCGCGCGACATTGTGCAGGCCGCGCTCAATCTCGCCCAGCAACTGCGCCTTGGTCAGCCCGTGATGATCGACGTCGAGGCCCGCCGCGACCAGCCGCAGCAGGTCGTCGGCCTCGATCTGCGTCGTGACGATGCGGATCACGTTCAGCCGCTCGGCATCGATCGTCTGCATCAGGTGGCCGAGCAGCGTCGTCTTGCCCGTCCCCGGATCGCCGGTGATGACGATGAACCCTTCGCCCTGGCTCAATCCATAGCCGAGATACGCCATGGCCTTGCGATGCGTGGCGGTGTCGAACCAGAACGCCGGATCGGGCGTAAGCTGGAACGGGCGACCGGTCAGGCCATAATGGTCATCGTACATCTTCATCTCCGTTGGGAGTATCTAACCCCCGATCGGTTGAATGTTCGTTTAGAAACGGAACCCTACCGCCAACAGAGCTTGCGCGATCAGATCGGATTCGCTGCGTTCGACGTCGAAACCGTACACCCCGGCGGTCAGGCTGCCATAGGCGCGGCCGAAGCTGCGATAATAGCCGCCCTGCGCCCCGCCGCCCCATGCGTCCAGCCCGCCCTCGATTCCGCTGGCGAAATAATTGGTATAGACGTCGGCGGTGATCGACGACCGGCCGTCCAGCGCCCATTGGCCGAAGCCCTGGACGTAATAGCTCTGGTCGCGCGTGCGATAGATGACCGCACCGGGCACCGGCGGGATATAGAAGCGCCGGCTGGCATAGCCCGCGCCCAGCCCCAGCCGCGTCGGTCCCCGCGTGATCGAATAGACCGCATCGATTCCCTGCGCGCGGAACGTCGCCGCGCTGACCGACTGGAATACCGGGGTCAGGCACCCGCCAGCATTGGGCGAACCCTCCGGCGTCACCCCGCCGCCGAACACGCAGCCGCCATAGCGTGCCCCGAACGGGTCCTCGCCGCCGATATAGTTGACCGGCAGCTGCGACAGCGAACCGGTCAGCTGGCGCCCGAACGTCGTAACGCTGTCATAGACGCCGACCTGCAACGCCGATGTCGGCCCCGCCTGCCATTGCAGCGACCCCGTATAGCTCATCGACCCATAGCGCCGGCCCAGCCGCGCCTCCAGCGCGGTGCGCGGGCTCGGCCGCCACAGCACGCCCGCGTCCCAGATGATGCCGTCGGTGTCGTACGCGATGCGCGGCGCCGACGCCGGATCGGTCACGAACCGCCCCGCCCCGTCCAGCACCGGGTTGTTCTGCGCATCGCGCAGCGGGTCGCGCTGCGTCACCTCGATCTTCTCGTACCCGACCCCGCCGACCGCGGCCAGCGTGCGGGTGATCGGCACGACGGTATCGACCCGGCCGTACGTGCCCTCGAACTTCTGGTCGAGCTGCCCCGCATCCTCGCGCAGCCACGCGCCCGACACGGTGAACCCGATCGGCAGCAGCGTGCCCGCGCGCGTGCCGGCGCTGCCCATCACCAGGTGGCTGGTCGCTTCGTCGTAATAGTCCAGCCGTCGCTGACCCGGCGCCAGATCGACGACACCCGGCGTCTCCGCCTTCACATAGCCGAACTGATAGGTGCCGTTGACCGCGAACGGCCCGACGCGCGTGTTGATGCTGGGACCGGCATACAGGCCATAGACCTGCGCGGTGTTGACGTTGCTGGCATTGACCAGCGGACCGAAGCCACCGCCACGCGTGTCGCCCTGCGCCCGCGTCGCGATCGCGCCGCCCTCGAGATTCAGCCAGCGCGTGATCGCGACGTTGGCGCGCGCCAGACCCGAATGGATGCTGCCGCTGCCGAAACTGTCGCCCCAGTCGACCAGGCGCTGATACTGGTAATTGGCCTGTACCTGCACCCGCTGCGTCGTGACCGTCGCATCGACGCCCGCGGTCAGCTGGGTATAGGTGACGACGTCGCCATCCTTCAGGTCGGCGAGCAGCACCTGCCCCGCCTCGACATAGGGCGATATCTCGACCCGCTGCGCTAAGGCCGGCGTCGCCGTGGCGGCGACCGCGACGGGAAATGCCAGCCAGCGCATCATTCGGCGTCCTGTCCGTAATAGCCGAAGCGCGCACCCTCCGCGCGGTACGTCGTGGCATTCAGCAGCAGCTGGATTTCCTCGCATCCATCGAGCAGCGCCACCGCCTCGCGCAGGTCGGATTCGCTGCTGCGATCGGCGCGGACCACCAGCACCGTCTGCCCGACCAGTGATGCCAGCACGGCGGCGGGGGATGCCGCCAGCGCCGGCGGCGAATCGAAGATGACGATACGGTCGGGATCGGCGGTCAGCAGCCGCGTAAGCACGTCGTGCGCATGGTCGCTGCGCAGCAATTCGGTATCAGCATGGGTCCGCTTGCCCGCCGGCAACAGCGACAGCTGCGGCACGTCGGTCGGAATGACCAGCTGTTCGATATCGATCGCCGGATCGCCCAGCGCGTCGAGCAATCCCGGTCCGGCGGGCAGTCCCAGCCGGGCGAGAATGTCGGGCTTGGCGAAATCCGCATCGACCAGCAGGATGTGGAGGTCGCGCTCTGCCGCCAGTGACAGCGCAAGGTTGATCGCGCAGAACGTCTTGCCGTCGCCCGGCTGCGCCGAACACACCAGCACCATCCGCGCCGCCTCCGGGTCGCGCTTCTCGACATCCGCTGCGGTCGTCAGCAGCTGGCGCTTCACCAGCCGGAACTCCTCCGCCAGCGCGGTGACCGGGCCGCCGGGTACCAGCATCCCGGCCTCGGCCAGCATCTCGCGATCGATCCGCGCCGGTTCGACCGGGCGGATGCGCGCGGGCGGCATCTTGCGCGCGGGTGCCTTCGCCACCGGCACGGGGGCCGGCGGCGCCGGCGGCAGGTCGGGCATGGCGACGGGCGGCAGGCCGGCCTTGGGCCCCAGCTGCCAGCGGTCCGCCGCGCGTTCCAGCAACGAGGCGCGCATGGCCCGGTGCGATTGGTCGTTCACTTGCGTTTCCCCACTCACGCCACCAGCCCGCGTTGGGCGAATTCCAGCCCCAGCAACAGCACGAACGCCGCCATCAGCGCCCCCGCCCCGCCCGCGAACAGCTTCAGCCGCCGCTTGCGTTCGGACTTGACCGCATCGGTCACCACTTCGCCGATCGCGCCCAATACCGGCATGCCGCTGATCTTTTCCAGCTTCTGTGCGGTAGCGAAGCTGGTCCGCAGCCGGCTGAGCGCGAACGCCACGCCGACGCCGGCCCCGATGCCGACGACCAGCACGCCCAGCAGCAGCAGCGGCCGGTTCGGCGCTGCCGGCGCGCGCGGCTGGGTCGGCGGGTCGATCACGCTGAACTTCACCGCATCGGTATCGGTCTGCACGCTGCTGCGCAGCCGCACCTGTTCGCGGTCCTGGAACAGCTCGTCATAGTTCGACTTGAGCGATGCGATATCGCGGTCCAGCTGCGACTGCTGCGCCGCCGCCTGCGGATCGGCCGAAATCTTGGCCTGCAAGCCGTTCAGTTGCCCTTCGATCTGCTGCTTGCGCTGCTGCAGTTCCGCGACGCGCGCCTGCCGGTCGCCCTGCGTCGCGCGCAGCTGCAGGTAGAACGGATTGGGCGATGCCGCGGTCCCGCCGCTCACGCCACCCCCTTCGCCGCGCGCCGCCGCCCGTGCGGACGCCAGCTGCCGGTTGAGCGCCACCATGTCGGGATGCGCGTCGGTCCAGCCGCGGCTGCGCCCCTCGGCGATCTGCCCCTCGATCGCGTTCAGCCGCGCGCGTGCCGGCCCGACCATCGCCGTTCCCGCCGCTCCCGGCAGCGTCGCCGCGGTCCCCGCCATCTGCGCATTGGCCGCGTTCAGGCTCGACTGCGCCGCCGCCAGATCGCCGTCGATCTGTGCCAGCTCGCTACGCGCGTTCGACATGCGGTCGTCGAGCGACCCGGTACCCGGCAGCATCGCCATATATTGCGCCTGGAACGCCTGCCGCCGCGCTTCCGCATCGGCCAGCTGCTTCTGCCGCTGCGACAATTGCTGGTCGAGGAAGCGCAGCGACTGCACCGTCGCGTCGCGGTCGCTGGCCAGATTGGATTCGACGAAGATGTCGATCATCTTCTGCACGACCTCGCGCGCGACCTTCGGATTGCCCGACGTCGCCGAAATCTCGAACAGATTGTCCTGCTGCGCGGTCAGCTTGATCGCGTTCTGGAGCGACGCCACCCGGTCCGCCACGTCGCGGTCGCTGGCGACGGTGTCGTTCAGCGACGTGCCCCGCACCACCTTTTCTAGGTTCACGGCCGACGTCAGCGTCTGGCGGATGCGGTCGATATTCTTCGCCTGATCGTTCTGCGCGACGGCGGCTTCCGCCCCAGGCAGCACCTGGCGCATCTGCACCATGATCCGCGCGGTCGATTGATAGCTGTTGGGAATCTGGCTGACCGCCAGCCACCCGCCCAGGCACACCACCCATGCGATCGCCAGCGCGATCCAGCGCCGCTGCCAGATCGCGTGCAGCGTCAGCTTCAGTTCGTCGTACAGCCCGTCCATCTCAGAACATGCTTTCGGGAATGATGATGACGTCGCCCGGCTGCAGCTTCACATTGGCCGACGAATCGCCGTTCTTGAGCAGGCTGGAGATACGCAGCCCGAACTCCGACTGCTTGCCCGTCGCCCGGTCGTACCGGACCAGCCGCGCGCGATTGCCCGCCGCATACTGGTTCAGCCCGCCGACGGTAATCATCGCGTCGAGCAGCGTCATGTTGGCGCGATACGGGATCGACGCCGGCTTCTCGGTCGCGCCGACCACCCGCACCTGCTGGCTGAACGTGCCGGAGAAATTCTCGACGATCACCGAAACCAACGGGTTCGTCACATATTCGCCCAGCGCCAGCTTCAGGTCGTCGGCCAGCATCGCCGGCGTCTTGCCGGTGGCGGGCATGTCGTTGATGAGCGGCGTGGTGATCCGCCCGTCGGGGCGCACCTGTACCTTGGTCGACAGTTCGGGGTTGCGCCATACGAAGATGCTCAGCTGGTCGAGCGGGCCGATGACATAGGCCTCGCCCGGCGCTTCCTTCGCCTGCACGAACGCGGCGGGCGGCAGTTCGGGGCGCGTCGCCCCCCCGGCGCACCCGCCCAGCACCGCGCAAAGTGCTACACCCGTGCCAAAACCATGCCTGCGACGCATTCGAATACCTCGTAACCAACAAGCGCAGCCGCTGGGGTACTGCGCAGGACTTCACCTGCTATGCTGCCAAAGGGGTAAAGATAGGGTTGAGTATAGCCCGCTTTCGCACCCAACGCACCACCGCCGCATACCGTTCGTCTCAGCACTTTCCCGGAATGAACCACTCGCGCGCCGGCGCATGACCCAGGAACGCCGATGGGCTTGCGGTTGCGCCATACGCCCCCGCCTGGAACAGGACGATGGTATCGCCCACCGCGACCTGCGGCAGCAACACCCGGTCGGCCAGCCGGTCGAGCGGCGTGCACAGGCACCCCACCACCGACGCGGTAATCGTCGGCCCGGCATCCATCCGCTCCGCCACCGCCACCGGATAGTTGCGTCGCACCACCGTACCGAAATTGCCGCTGGCCGCGAGCTGATGGTGCAGCCCGCCATCGACCACGACGAACCATTCGCCGCCGCTCTCCTTCACATCGACCACCCGGGTGCAATACACCCCCGCCTCGCCGACCAGCCACCGCCCCAGCTCGACCGCGAACCCCGTCTCCGCCAGCACCGCGCCGCGCGTGGCCAGCGCTTCGCCCAGCGCCGCGCCGACCGCTTCGACATCCACCGGCCGATCGCCCGCGAAATAGGGGATGCCGAACCCGCCGCCCAGATTGACGAACGCCGGCGCCGCCCCCGCCTCGTCCGCCAGCCGCCCGGCCAGCGCCAGCGTCGCCGCCTGCGCCTCGATGATCGCCGCGGTATCCAGCGTCTGCGATCCGGCGAATATGTGGAAGCCATGCCAGTCGGCACCGGCCGCCACCAGCCGCCGCACCAGCGCGGGCAGCCGCACCGCGTCGATCCCGAACGGCGACGCCCGCCCGCCCATCCGCATCCCCGACCCGCGCAGCTCGAAATCGGGGTTCACCCGCACCGCGATGCGCGGGGTCAGCCCCAGCCGTTCGCCGATCGCCAGCGCCCGGTCGGCCTCGCCCTCGGATTCGACATGCAGCGTCGCGCCTGCGCCGATCGCCTGCGCCAGTTCGTCGTCGCGCTTGCCCGGCCCGGCAAAGCTGATCGCCGCCGCCGGTTTCACCGCCAGCGCCATGGCCAGCTCGCCCCCCGACGCCACGTCCAGCCCGTCGACCAGCGGGCCGATCGCGTTCAGCAGGTCGCCGTGCGGGTTCGCCTTGATCGCATAATGCACCCCGACCCCGCCCGGCAGCGCCGCGCGCAGCCGCGCCACCCGCGCCGCGATCGCGCCGCCATCGTACAGGAACGCTGGCGTATCCCCAGCCTGCGCCAGCAACGCCGCGAAATCCTCGCCGCCGACGATCAGACGTGACTGGCCGGAAAAGGCAGGCGGAATGGGACCGATCGGCTTCATGCGACCGCCGCCTGCGCCAGCGCGCGAATCGCCACCCGGTCCAGCTTGCCATTGGCGTTGCGCGGCAGCGCCTCGACCCAGACATAATGCGACGGCTGCTGGAAATTCGGCAGTTCCCGCCGCAGCCGCGCACGCACCGCACCTTCCGCGTCCGCCACCGCCGCCCGCGCGACGACGGTGATCGCCTGCCCCTGCCGTTCGTCGGGCAGGCCAACCGCCACCGCCTCGGCCACCTCGCCGCCGGCCAGCACCGCCTCCTCGACCTCGGTCGGACTAATCCGGTTGCCCGCGACCTTCATCATCTCGTCATCGCGCCCGACGAAGCGCAGCAGCCCGTCCACGCCCAGCGCGACGGTATCGCCCGACCACACCGCCATCCCCCCGCTTTCCATCCAGTCCGGGGCGGCACGAAACCGCGCCGCCGTCCGTTCGGCATCCCGCCAATAGCCCTGCGCCACCAGCGCCCCGGCATGGACCAGTTCGCCCGCCTCGCCGATGTCCGCGCGGCTGCCATCGGCACGCACCACCGCCACCTCGGCAAGAGGGATCGCCGACCCGATCGCCTCGGGATGGGCGTCGACCAGCGCGGGGTCGAGATAGGTCGACCGGAACGCCTCGGTCAGCCCGTACATCGCGTACAGGTCCGCCCCGCCGAACCGCGCGCGCAACGCCCGAACCATCCGCGGCGTCAGCGCCCCGCCCGAATTGGTCAGCCGCCGCAGCCGCGCTGCAACCGCATCGGGCCAAGCCGCCTCCAGCAACTGCGTCCACAGCGGCGGCACCCCGGCCAGCGTCGTCGCGTCGAACCGTTCGACCGCCTTCACCACGTCGCGCGCGGTCAGATAGTCGAGCGGCACCACCGCCGCGCCCGCCACCCAGCTCGAAAACAGCTGGTTCTGCCCGTAATCGAAACTGAGCGGCAGCACCGCCAGCACCCGGTCGACCGGCGTCAATTTCAAATAATGCGCGACCGACACCGCCCCCAGCCACAGATTGGCATGGCTCAGCATCACCCCCTTGGGCCGTCCGGTCGATCCGGAGGTATAGAGGATCGCCGCCAGCGCATCGGTATCGACGTCGAGGGCGACGACCGGCGGACCTTCGGGCGTATCGGTCACCACGCGACAGTCCGCCGGTACGTCGCCGGTTTCCAGCGACGCCACCCGCGATTCCGCCGTGACCAGCATGGTCGCACCGCTATCGGCAAAGATATGCGCGACCTGCGCCCGTTTCAGCGCCGGATTGACCGGCACGTGCACCGCCCCGATCCGCGCCGCCGCCAGCGGCATCACGCACGCGGCCCGCGTCTTGGGCAACCACGTCGCCACCCGGTCCCCCGCCGCCACGCCCATCGCGCGCAGTCCGCCGGCCATCGCCGCAACGGCCGCTTCCAGTGCAGCATAGGTCATGACGCCGGCCCGATCGACCAACGCCACCGCCTCCGCCGCGCCGCACGCCGGCAACCGGTCGATCCGCCGGGCAACTGGGTTCACGGGCATCATCCTCGCCTCCTAGCGCCGATCGCGAGCCAGATACAGGTCATGCGCCATCTGCGCGGCGCACGCCTTCACGGTGCCCGACACCGTCGTACGGAACCGCATGACCGGCACTCATCGCGCAACGCACCCTCAAGGGGTACCCCCCGGCGCCCTCAACGCATAACCCCAACCCCTACCC